>JASHQQ010000273.1 GCA_030039035.1 Acidobacteriaceae bacterium
GGCTCGCTGGGATTTCTGGGATGGAAATGGAGACGCGGAAACAAAGAGGCGGGTCTGCTGCTGCCGTCCTTCCTGCTGGCCAGCGCCTTCGAAGTGCTGGGGATCCTCCTGCCCTCATTCCGGAGTTTCCAGGCCGGACACTTTCGCTTCGATTACGACGACCTGTCGATGTTCTTCTTCCTGGTCTCGATCGGCCCGGTTCTGCTGTTCCGCCATCGCCGCATCGCTCTCGAGCACGAACGGGCAACAGCCGAGCTGGAAGCGGCGCGAGAGATCCAGCAGAAGCTCGTTCCCCAATCGATCCCTGCCCCCGCCGGCTGCCGCATTGAGGCCGCCTATCTGCCCGCGGAGGAAGTTGGCGGGGACTTTTACCAGATCCTTTCGCGACCCGACGGCAGCGTGGTCATCGCGGTCGGCGATGTGAGCGGCAAAGGCCTGAAGGCCGCCATGACCGGAGTCCTGGCCATCGGCGCTTTTCGCACTCTCGCTTTTCAAGGCCTCGGCCCCGCGGCGATCCTGACGCGCCTCAACGCCGAACTGGTGCGCGCCGCCAACGACGGCTTCGTCACCTGCTTTTGCGGGGTGCTCGACTCTTCCGGCGCCTTGCGCTTTGCCAATGCCGGGCACCTCGCTCCGTTCCGCAACGGCCGGGAGATCGAAGTACCGGGAACCTTGCCGCTCGGCATCGTTCCCGACACGACGTACGAAGAGAGCACGCTGGCGCTCGACCCCGGCGATCGCCTCACCCTGCTCTCCGATGGCGTGGTGGAGGCGCAAAGCGCCACCGGCGAACTGTTCGGCTTCGAACGCACGCGCCAAATCAGCTCCCTGGCGGCTCAGAGCATCGCCGAACAGGCGCAACGCTTCGGCCAGACCGACGACATCACCGTGCTGACGCTGAACCGGCTGGCGATGGCTTGAAGATCGCTCTCGTTCGGGGCGATGCCCTATGCTGGCGGCCCGATTCATGACAATAAGCCGGCATATCGCTACCAGGGCAGTTCAAGAAACAGTGTGTACCTTGAATCCTTGCCCAAGGTCGCCGCTCCCTGCTGGTCGCGTCGACTCAGCGATCTCTCTTCGTCTACAGAATTTCCTGAACTGCCTTGATCTACCGAGAGCAGTCGGCGACCAGCGGTGCGAGGCCGAATGAAGCAACGAACATTGCGTGCAGGTGCAACAATTGCATTTGCCATCTCCGCGAGGATTATCATCAACGCGCAAGTTCCAGGTCCGAATGAAACAAGGGGAATCGCGGAACGCGCGTATATCTACGCGTATCCGCTCGTCGTGATGGAGGCGACCGGCGCCGCGATGCCACTCAATCATCTGACGCATGTTGCGGAGTTCCCTGACGCGAACTTCCGGCTGATCGTCCGCCCAAATGCGGACACCCTCTACTCAACGGCATGGCTCGATGTAGCAAAGGAGCCCCTGTTTCTGCATGTTCCCGATTCCGGTGGCCGCTTCTACCTGCTGCAATTCATGGATGCCTGGACAGAGACGTTCGCCGTTCCCGGAAAACGAACAACCGGAACCAGCGAAGCCTGGTTCGCAATTGTCGGACCTGGCTGGAGCGGCAGGTTGCCGGATCATGCGGTCCGCCTGGATTCTCCCACCAATCACGTCTGGCTGCTGGGTCGCACGCAGACCAACGGCGCCGGTGACTATGACAATGTCCATGGCTTTCAGCACGGCATGCGTCTGGTGTCTCTCAGCGAGTATCCGGGCAACGTGGCGGCGCAGCCGCCAGCGCCGCCAAATATGCAGCATGCGACCGGCGTATCGCCGCTGGATCGCGTGAAGGCTATGCAACCGGCGGAGTTCTTCGCAACCTTCGCCCGGGAGATGAAAACCGATCCACCGCATGCCGCCGACGGACCCATGGTCCACGATCTCGCCCGTATCGGCCTGGCACCCGGTCAGGACTTCGATGCCTCCAGGCTCACGCCCGAGCAGCTTGAGGCATTCAATGAAGGTGCACGCGTTGCCGCGGCACGTATCGAACAATTCGTTGCCTCTGCCGGAGTCCCGGCGCCGGGCTGGAGATCTTTCCAGGGCGTCCTCGGCCGCTATGGTACGGACTTCGTTGCGCGCGCGGCGACCGCCCGCATTGCAATCGGCGCAAACCCTCCCGAAGATGCCGTGTACATGAGCAGTTCGGCGGACGGCACTGCACAGGCTCTTGACGGATCGACACGCTATCGCATGCACTTCGACGCATCGAAGCTGCCACCCGTGCTCGCATTCTGGTCAGTCACTGCCTACGATAAGGACGGCTACTTCATCGCGAACCCCATCCATCGCTACGCCATCGGCGACCGCGATAAACTGAAATTCAACCCGGATGGATCTCTCGATCTCTACATACAGAACAAGGACCCTGGGCCAGACCTCCAGTCGAACTGGTTGCCTTCCGGCGCTGGCCCCTTCAATCTCACCATCCGCTTGTACTGGCCGAAGCCGGCGATCCTCGACGGCAGTTGGCGTCCACCTGCACTCGAACGCCTTCCGTGAAGCGCAACCTGATGGCAGGAGAGGCGAGGTTTCACTGCGGACAAGCCCCCTGGTCTCGTCAATCCTCTGGATTGGCAACGCGAAACAACGCGAGTATCCGCACCGTTACCCGTGGCAGTATGATTTCCCCCGAACCACCGCAAACTGAACGATGGCGAGCGCACGATTCTTGCACTAAAATCGGCCGAGGGAAAGCGATTGACGTACAAGGATGCCCGATAATGGCGGCCAAAACAGCCGGGACAGGCGAGAAGCCAAAGACGCCGCGCGGTCCAAAGCCTGACCTGCTCAAAATCAAGGGCCGATGGCAGGATGCGGTGAAGCATTCTCTCCAGAAGAAGAAACCGGCTGAGGGATGGCCGAAATGAGTCGCATAGAGGAGGTTTGATGAGAGGCCCGATTCTGTGGATATTGGAGGCGGTAACATTCGCCATGCTCGCCATGCTTGTGGTGACGGTGATTCGTAAAACCTTTTTCAATAAACCGCGCTGATTGGTGGTTGCGTAAAGTGCATACTTCCGGCGCGTCTTGCCTCACCGCCTCCTGGTCCATAGCTCATGACCCGGTCCCCGGCCCCGTCTGTTTTCCATGTGACACGATGAGTCGCATGAAGACCATCACGATTCGCGAGCTGCATCAGCAGACCGGCCGATGGGTTCGGCAGGCCTCCTCCGGCGAAGTGCATGTCACCGGCCGGGGAAAGCCGATTGCCGGAGATCGTGCCCGCCGCGCAACCGCCTTCGAAGCCCGGTTTCGCCTGGCCCCGCTACACGCGGGCATTTCTTCGTCACCGAAAGTCGCTTCGCGGTGGAACCGATGCGACGGACACCATCTGTCGGGATCGCGATAGCGAGCGATCTGCTTCGATGCCCGCCGGCGCTATCATCCATTGGTGCGCGCGATGCTGCCTCTCGACACAACGCTTCTCAAGCCGGGCATGCGCCTGGCCGTCGGCCTCTCCGGGGGTGGCGATTCCGTGGCCCTGCTGCGCGCTCTCGCCGGGCGAAAAGCCGAGCTGGGGCTGGTGCTCCATGCCGCTCATCTGCATCACGGCCTGCGCGGCGCCGAGGCCGACGAAGACCTGGAGTTTGCGCGAGCCCTCGCTGCGAGCCTCGGCGTTCCGTTTCACGAAAAGCGCGTCGACACGCAGGCTGAAGCGCGGGCGAAGGCGCGGACGATCGAGGAAGCAGCGCGGCATCTTCGTTATGCCTGGTTTCGCGAGTTGATGGCGAGCGGCGTTGTGGATGCCGTCGCCACCGCGCACACGCTGGACGACCAGGCCGAGACGGTGCTGGCCAAGTTCCTGCGTGGAGCCTGGACCGAGGGGCTTTCCGGCATTCATCCCGTGCTCGAATTCCCCGAGGGACGCGTCGTGCGGCCGCTGCTTGCGGCCACTCGCGCCGAAGTGGAAGCCTGGCTCCGCGGACTGGGCCAGAGCTGGCGCGAGGACTCTTCCAATCGGCACCTGACCTTCACCCGCAACCGCATCCGGCACGAACTGCTGCCGCACCTCGAAACCTGGAACCCGCGCCTGCGCGAGCACCTGGCGGCAATGGCGACATTGGCGCGCGACGAAGAGGCTTACTGGCAGGCCGAGGCGGCGAAAATCGCTCCCCGGTTGATTCTGCCGGGCCGACCGG
>JASHQQ010000274.1 GCA_030039035.1 Acidobacteriaceae bacterium
ACGGTGATCGTGCCTGCGGCCGGCTTCACGCAGGAACCGCCAAATACGAAAAACCTCGGCGCCGTTCTCTATCCTCCCGGCAGCCCTTCTCATATTCCGACCACGCTCGATTACGCCGTGCGCGTGACCCAAAAGGACCATCCTCATTTTGCCTTCGACATCGGCATCGGGCAGGTTGCGGGAATGATCGGGACCACGCTGTTGAACGCCGCTCCTGTCGGCGCCCCTCCGGTTTATGTGGCTGTGCCGGTGAACCTCGAGGCGCGCCACGTCTTTGGGATGGGCCTGAGTATCCGGCCGTAGCGACCCCCTTGCTGCAGCCGGCATTGCCGGCCTCGGGAAAAGTTTGTCCGGAGTTTTGCCGGATGGGCAGACGCGTTTTTTCTACGATTTAACTCCGGCATCTTCAGGCGCATACAGGTTCCCCGAGATACAATCGCGGCTCTTTGCGTGAATCACTTTCATGGACCGGCAATACAACTCCTGGGGCTTTCCCCGGTTCGAATGCTGAGTAGGCTGTTTGCGTTGTTGGTTTGGGCTTTATCTATGAGGGTTCGCCACACTCCAAGCCGGTGGCGGGTACGCGCAGTTGCTTTCCGCCTGACCTCATCCCGATTCCAGAATGGTTGCGGGCCGCAGCAGTCTCAAAAGTCCCCTGCCTGACGCGCGGGTTTCGATTCCGCTTCAGGCCGGGCATGGACCGAACGATAAAGATCAGGAGGATATTTCATGCGACTGCTTCGTTCCGCTCATTTGCTTCTGCTTGCGCTTCTGGTGGCGGCGATACCCGGCGCCATGCGGGCCCAGTTTTCGGTTGGGATCAGCATCGGAATTGCGCCGCCCGTGCTCCCCATTTACGTGCAGCCCCCGTGTCCCGAGCCCAATCTGATGTGGACTCCCGGTTATTGGGCATATGGAGATGGCGGCTACTACTGGGTACCCGGCGCCTGGGTTGCCGCGCCTGAGGTAGGGCTTCTCTGGACGCCGCCTTATTGGGGATGGTCCGGAGGGCAGTACATGTTTCACGCCGGCTATTGGGGACCGACGGTCGGCTACTACGGCGGCATTAACTACGGTTTCGGCTACATGGGCATCGGATTCGCCGGCGGCGAGTGGCGTGGCGGCACCTTCGCTTACAACACCGCCGTAATGAACGTGAATACCACTGTCATCCACACCACCTATGTGAACGAAACCATCGTCCACAACAACACGATCGTGAACAACAGTCACGTTGCCTACAACGGTGGACCGGGCGGCATTCAGCATCAGCCTACGGCGCAGGAGCGCGCTGTCGCGAACGAACGCCACGTGGCTGCCACGCAGGCTCAGGTTGAACGCGTCAACACGGCTCGTGCCGACAAATCGGCCTATGCCAAGGCCAACGGCGGCCACCCTCAACAACTGGTAGCGCGCCGCAACGAACCCGCGCGCCCTGAAGACCGTGCGCCGGCCGCACGCCCCGAAGCTCGGCCCGAGAATCGTGCTCCTGCCGCTCGACCCGAAGCACGACCTGAAAACCGGGCGCCAGAGGCGCGGCCCGAAGCTCGACCGGAAAACAACGCCCCGGCTGCGCGGCCGGAAGCAAGACCGGAAGCTCGCCCTGAAAATCGCGCTCCCGCGGCACGACCCGAAGCACCGGAAAACCGCGCACCTGCGGCGAAGCCGGAGGCGCGCCCTGAAGCTCGACCGGAGAATCGTGCTCCTGCTGCCCGCCCCGAAGCACGTCCTGAAAACAGGGCGCCCGAATCTCGTCCAGAGCCGAAGCCGGAGTCCCGGCCGGCTCCGAAGCCGGAGTCTCGAACTGCGCCGAAGCCGGAGTCGAAACCAGCTCCCAAGCCGGAGTCAAAACCCAAGTCGGAAAAACAACCCGAACCCCACGCTGAAAACCGTCCTGCGCCTGCGGTGCGCCCTGAATCCCACCCAGCGCCCAGAGCAGAGAGCAAGCCTGCGTCGAAGCCCGAATCGCGTCCTGAATCCAAACCGGCTCCTCGTCCTGAATCCAGGCCTGCTCCAAAGGCTGAGTCCAGGCCGGCGCCAAAGGCTGAGTCCAAACCCGCGCCAAAGGCTCAATCGAAGCCTGCGGAGAAGCCAAAATCGAAACCCGAGTCCAAGCAGGAGCAGTAATAGCTAAAGCGCCTGCATTCTAGCGGCAATCCGATCACAACGAGCCCACCCCCAGGGGTGGGCTCATTTTGTTTGGGGAGGAGTTTTTGAACCTGGCGGCAACTTCCCCCGGTACGATGGGTTTGCTTCCATGTAGCTTCTGTGGTGGTTGGAATCGGATGAAATCCGGGCCATCGCCGGCAGGCCAGCGTCTGCCGGTAATTGGGGTGGTATGCCTGAGAAGAAATCCCGCCTCAGATGGGCCGGTTCCTGTTAGAGTGGTCCCGAAGCTCGAAAGAACCCAGCCTGCGCGGGCCTTGAGCGAGAAATTCGCTGCCGCCGCTCGGGCAGAAAGATGAAGGAGGCTTCTCCATGCGTTTGCTTCGCTCAACGCGTTTTCTTGTGCTCGCCCTGCTTTTGATCGCGATTCCCGCGGCTTCGCGGGCGGCTGTGTTTATCAGTGTCGGCTTTGCCCCGCCGGTGCTTCCCGTCTACGTGCAGCCGGTGTGCCCTGCACCCGGTTTGATGTGGACGCCCGGCTACTGGGCTTATGGTCCCGACGGCTACTACTGGGTGCCCGGCGCATGGGTTCCAGCGCCCTATATGGGCGCTTTGTGGACGCCCGGCTACTGGGGCTGGTCCGGCGGGCTGTTCCTCTGGCATGAAGGCTATTGGGGTCCGCACATCGGCTACTACGGCGGCGTGAACTATGGATTCGGCTACATGGGCATCGGCTTTGCGGGCGGCGAGTGGCGTGGCGGCGTCTTCGCCTATAACACCGCGGTCATGCACGTGAATACGACCATCATTCACAACACGTACATCAATCAAACCATCGTTCAGCAGAACACAATCGTGAACAACAGCCACGTCGCGTATAACGGCGGTCCCGGCGGCATCCAGCACCAGCCGACGGCGACCGAGCAAGTGGCGATGCACGAGCAGCACCTGGCGCCGACGAACGTCCAGCAGCAGCACGTGCAGGCCGCTCAGGCTGATCGCAGCTCCTACGCCAAGAACAATGGCGGGCGTCCGCATACGCTGGCTGCCGCCAAGCCGCTGGCCGCGGAGAATCATCCTGCGCCCGCGCCGCGCGCGATGACGGAATCGCATCCGGCAGCGGCGTCTCATCCTGCGCCGGAATCGAGACCGGCTTACCGTGCGGCTCCCGAGTCGCATCCCGCTCCGGAGTCGCGGCCGGCTCCGCAGTCGCATCCAGCGCCTCAGGCCAAGCCGGAATCGCATCCGGCCCCGCGGTCCGAGCCCAAGCCGGAACCGAAACCCAAGGAGCCGAAAGGCCGCCGGTAATCCCGAACGCAACCTGCAACGAAAAGGCCCACGATTGACCGTGGGCCTTTTTCTTTAAGGCAGTTTAAGAATTTCTGTAGACGAAGGGAAATCGCTGGGTCGACGCGACCAGCAGGGAGCGGCGACCTTGGGCAAGGATTCAAGGTACACACTATTTCTTAAACTGCCCTAGCTGGTCGCGAGGCCGATTCCGGCGATCTCCAGTTCCAGACCGCCATAATCGGGATGTTCGTTCTCGCGGATCCGGTACGCGAGATCGATCACGGAGCCATGCGCGAGCCCGAGCTCGGCGGCGCGCGCGGCCATCTCCCAGCCGACGGCGCGAATGGCTCCGCCCGCATTCTGCGCCCGCTCCTGCACCAACTCCAGCCGCAGATGCCGATCCTTGAGAATACGCGGCTCAGCCATCAGACGCGTCCGGCGCGCTACGAAGACCGGCTCCGGATTTCCGTGCCCCAGCGGCTCGAGCTTGCGCAGCCAGCCAACGAGTACGGGAGTAATGCGGTCGAGCGCCAGTTCGGCGTTAATGCGAAGCAGCCGCTCCGGCGCCCGGCCGCGGAGACCCAGCCGTTTCTCGGCATGATCGCGCAGCCTCCGCTTGAGTTCGTGAAGGGACGCGGCGGGCATGGCGAAGCCCACGGCAAAGGCATGTCCGCCGAAGCGCGTGAACAAATCCGCACAGGTTTCGATCGCTTCGAGTAGCGGGAAACCGTCGATGGAGCGCCCCGAGCCGTGGGCCACGCCGTCTTCCACGCTGATCACGATGGCGGGTTTTGCGCATCGCTCCACGACGCGCGAGGCCAGGATGCCTATCACTCCGCGATGCCAGCCGTCGCCATCGACCACGAGCAAACATTCATTCGACAATTCTGCGTCGGCGGCGAGACGCTCTTCGATGGCGCGCAGCGCGCGTTCCTCGGTGTCGCGGCGCTCGCGATTCAGGCGCTCCAGCTTGACGGCGAGTTCCTGCGCGCGGGCCGCATCGCGCGTCGAAAACAGCTCGACTACGTCGGAGGCAACATCCATGCGTCCGGCGGCGTTGATGCGCGGAGCGAGCCGGAACGCGACATCGAATCCGGTGAGCTGCTTCGATGCCGGATCGAGATTGGCCGCGGCAAACAGCGCGCGCAATCCCGCGCCCACCGGCCGGCGCAGCTCGCGCAAGCCCAGCGCGGCGATCACTCGATTCTCACCACGCAACGGAACGGCGTCGGCGATGGTCGCGATCGCCGCCATCTTGAGAAAGCTGGGAAGAATCTTGTCGCGCGTGCGCGCGGCATCGCGCCGCTCCAGCAGCGCCTGCGCCAGCTTGAGCGCAATCGCCGCTCCGCACAACGATTTCTCCGGGTACGGACATCCGTGCTGGTTGGGATTCAATATCGCCACGGCGACGGGAAGCGCGTCGCCCGCTTGCGCCAGGTGATGATCGGTGACGATGAGATCCAGCCCGAGCCGGCACGCGGTTTCGGCCTCGGCAAAGGCGCGCATGCCGGTATCGACCGTGATCACAAGCCGCACGCCGTCGGCATACGCGGCTTCGAGGACGCTCGACTGGAGGCCGTAGCCGTCGCGCAGGCGGTGCGGCACGTGAAAGCGCACCACGCCGCCGAGCATCTCGATGGCGGTCTTGAGCAATACCACGGCGGTTGTGCCATCGACGTCGTAATCGCCATAGAGCAACACAGGCTCGCTGCGGCGGATCGCTGATTCCACGCGCTCGACAGCCGCCGACATGCCCAGCATGAGAAAAGGATCGTTGAGATGTGCAATCTCGGGGTTGAGGAACGCGTAGGCCTCGCTTGCCTGCGTGATGCCTCGTGCGACCAGCAGTTCGGCGAGAACCAACGGCAGCCGCGCCGATTTCGCCAACGCCTCCGCTTCTTCGGGATGAGGCTCGGCGACGATCCACCGCTGAGCCGGTCTGGCGAATGGTCGCGACGAGATCCGCGATGAAACGACGGATTCTCCCAGCGCGCCCGGCGAGCCCACTACCGTTCCTCTTCGTCTCCGCTTTGCGCGTCGTCGATCACAATGTCCTGGAAGCTCTCGATATCTTCAAGCAGCGCCTGGAAGCGCTCGTACCACTCCGTGCTGGTCTCGTGGAGAAAGGCCAGGCCCTGGTAAACAAATCCGAGCTGGATATAGCCGACCATCCCGGCGTACTTGCGCAGCCATTGCGCCTCGACGAGTTCGTTGGCTTCCTCATCGGGGAAGTTCATCTGCCCGGCTTCGTCGATCAGCGCATCGAGCTCGTCGCGCTCGAGCGACATCTCGCTGAAGGTGACAAACGGCGCGCCCACATGCTTGGCCATCTCGACAAAATCTTTCCACGAATCGGGATTGCCCTCGCCCTCCCACACGATGGAGGGGATATCTTCGTTCACGTAGCCGGGCAGGCGTTTCAGACCATGGCCCTCGATGAAGGCCACCATGTCGTCTTTCAGCGAGAGAAGATTGTCCGTGCTCATACTCAATGTCAATCACCCATTCTCGCAGATGGCGGCGGGCTGGCAAGAGGCGAATGCGAAAAGATTCGGGCGGGTTCGGCTTTCCGGATTTGCACCCATTCCGGGGCTTTACTCTGAAGATTGGAGGATTTCCGATTGCCGCCTTTTGAACGCCACGTTTTCGTCTGCCACAATGTCCGCCCCGAGGGCGCGCCACGCCCCTCCTGCACCCGGGACGGAAAGAGCGAGTTGCACGCCCGGCTTTCGCAGCTCGCCAGGGATGCGGGACTCGCCGGACGCGTGCGCATCAACAAATCGCTCTGCCTCGACCAGTGCGAGCATGGACCCAACGTCGTCGTTTATCCCGATGCGGTCTGGTACGGGCACGTCCAGCCTGAAGACGCAGAAGAGATCGTGCGGGAACACCTGATTGGGGGCCGGCCCGTGGAGCGCCTGCGCATGGCCGATGAGTGCATCAACACGAAGACTTGCCCGCATCGTGCCTGATCCCGGCTCATCCGCCTCAAGCCGATTTGATTCTCGCCGGAATTGAGCAGGCCGACGCCGCGGGGCGCGTCCCGGCCGCGACACTCACAGCGGTCACTTTCGTACCCGAATCAGCATGGGCTAAGTACCGCGGCGCACTCACGTCCTCAGGTCGGCCAATCGATAAAAAAGGTACGGAGGATTCTTATGCACCGCACGCGCATCGCCGTGCTTCTGTTCCTGGCGTCCGTCGTATCCGTTTCCGCCTGGTCGCAACCCTCGGGGAAGCACCACGGCTCAAGCCCAACCGCCGTCGGCGGCACTTACTCCATTACCTTCAACCTCAATATCGAATCCACACTGCCCGCAAACTCGAGCATCGTCTGCAAGGTGCAGATCGCGCCGGCCGGCTCCGTGTTCGGCAACCTGAGCGCCCAAGGTGCTCCCGCCGAGTCGGCCGCGAGCATCGCCGCCGTCACCGGCTCAACCGCAACCTGCGTTGTGGACATTCCGTTCTCATGGTCGGTCGAGAGCACGCGCAACGGCGTCTCGCTGAGCTATGAGATCGACGCCTTCAACACTTCCGGCTCGCTGCCCGCGGTGGTCCGCTCCAGCGCGCTGCAGGGTGTGCCGGAGAGCTATCCAGGCTCGGGAGAATCCTCTCCCCTCAGCTTCAATGTAACTTTCTGATCTCCGCTTCACCGCGCAAGGGCCGTCCGTGTACATCGGGCGGCCCTTTGCGCTATCCTTACCCTTTAGCCGATGATCTTTTCCCGCGACTACATTGGGTACCTGGGCCGCCGCACGGTCAAGCACCTCATCGACGCCAAGATGATCGCCACCACGGATATGAAGGTGACCGAGGCGCGCGTGACCGAGGCGCTCACCGAAGAGCTCTCGCTCGAAGACCGCATCAACGAAGAGGTGCGCGTCATCCTCGATGCCTACTCCGAAGAGATGCGCAAATCCGGCGCGCAATACGCCGAGATGTTCAAGAAAGTGAAGACCGAGCTGGCCAGGAAATACAAGGCGGTGCTATGAGGATCAGCCGCGACAAGCTCAACAAGCTGGCCCACACCGTGGCCGACACACTGGCCGAAGTCGACCAGGTCGGCTTCCTCGAAGACCGCAACACCATCCGTCAGGAGGCGCGCAAGGCGCTCGAACACCTCCTCGCCGAAGAGGTGAAGATCGACGCGGCCGCCCGGCAGAAGATCGCCAACCAGCGCAAGATCATCCTCGAGGGCTCGCAGGAGTGGGACATCCTCTACCGCAAATACTACAACGACGAAGTGCGCAAGCTGGGGATCTGAGCGCGACTGCGGTCGCACTTCCGGCTACTCGTGCGGCTTCAGGTGCATTCTCAAAAACTCGATGTAAACATCCCAGTCGCTCGGCACCATCCCGTGCCCGCCATCGTGCATGTAGTACCCGATGTCATGCAGAATCGGCACTTTCGCTGCGGGCCACACGTC
>JASHQQ010000275.1 GCA_030039035.1 Acidobacteriaceae bacterium
GTCTGCGCATAGCGCCGGCACGCATCCAATACCTCAGGCGCGGGCATCTCCAGCTTTTTGCGGCCGAGCTGCTCGTCGATTTTGATCTCGATCGGCAGGCCGTGGCAGTCGAAACCCGGAACATAGGGCGCGTCAAAGCCCGCCATCGTCCTGGATTTGACAACGAAGTCTTTCAGGCCCTTGTTGAGCGCATGACCCAGGTGGATCGGACCGTTGGCGTAAGGAGGACCGTCGTGGAGAAGATAGCTTGGCCGGCCGGCGCAAGCCTCGCGCAGACGCTCATAAAGGCCAAGCGATGTCCAGCGGGCCAGCCGGAGCGGCTCGTTCTGGGGGAGATTGGCTTTCATCGGGAAGGCGGTGTGCGGCAGGGTCAGCGTCGCTTTCAGCTCCGGCGCGGCTGAAAGGGTTGCTCCAGGGCCTGCCGCCACGGGGCTCGCCGGAGCTGAAGATTTGCCGATAGAATCCACAACGCCAGTGTAAATGGAAGGAAAAGATTTTTTCGGTAACAACTGCGGACGCTTCTCGTCTATTGTTTATGGGAGCGGGGACCGCCTTGGAATCTGAGAATCTGGAGGATGCGAACCGGATCGGATCGAGCGGCGATCGGCGAAAATCCGGGGCGGAGAGTCGATTGCAGCGAGACAACGGCGGGTATTCTCAAGCATAATGAACAGATAGCCCTGAAGTGTGAGAGCCTCCCTCGTGCAGCCTAAGGGCGGACCCGGCGGCAGATATGGCAGAAGAAATCCTCGCAGTAACGAACGCGGAGCCGGACGCGGCGGCGTTTGTCGCCCGGCACGAATTTGACGGGCTCCTGGGTAAGGCTTTTGAAGAAAAGCCGATCTGGACAGGGCTCTACGAGAGCATCCGCGATGTCTTCTTCCCGCAAAAGCTTCCCCCGCTCAAACTGACCTCGACGCCGATTCCGGTTCCCGACCGGATGAAGGTCAAGGCCAATCCCTGGGCGATCGGAACGGCCACCTTTGTCAATGTGCTGATTCTGGCCGCCGTCATTTATTTCAGTGCGCGGATTATTATCCAGCAGATCACCAAGCCGAAGATTGATGAAACGGCTATTGACGTCGGGGACTATAAATTCCAGGGCCCGAAAGGCCCACAGGCGGGCGGGGGCGGCGGTGGCGGCGATCACAGCATTGTGGATCCCACCAAGGGCAGGATGCCGAAAAAGGCTCCCGATCCGGTGACTCCGCCCCAGGTCCAGGAGCTCGACAAGCCCAAGCTGCCCATGGAGCCGGCGATCAACGTTCAGCAGGATCTGAAGCTGCCGGACAACCCCACCCTGCCCACGCTGGGTGTGAACAAATCGACCAATGTGGTCCTGGCGTCGAACGGACAGGGCGGTGGCACGGGGATCGGGACCGGTTTCGGAGGCGGCATCGGCTCCGGCACGGGCAACGGATATGGTCCCGGCCGCGGCGGCAATGCCGGCGGCGGGGTTTACTCGGTGGGCGGCGGCATCTCGGCGCCCGTGCCGCTCAACAACGTCGAAGCCGAGTTCTCCGATGAGGCGCGGCGCGCCAAGTACCAGGGCGTGTGCCTGATTTCGCTCATCGTCGACGCCAACGGCAACCCGCAGAATCCGCGGGTGATCCGGCCGCTGGGCATGGGTCTGGACGAAAAAGCCCTCGAGGCCGTGCGCCAGTACCGCTTCAAACCGGCGATGAAGGACGGCAAGTATCCCGTGCCGGTGATGATCACCGTCGAGGTCAACTTCCGGCTATATTGAAGGTCCGATTTGGCGTCAGTCGGGAGCGAAGCGCTGCGGCGTTTCGCTCTTTTTATTTCAGCCACCGGCGGTCTTTCTTCGATCTGCCCGCCGATCGCACTTCCGGCAAAAAGACGAAGGGCAGAGCGCAAACCCTGCCCACGGCCCGATTTCGATTCGTCTCTTCGTTGCCGGATGTCATTCAACCGGTTGCGCCGCCTCGGGCTTGCCACATCAGGGGAAGTGCGGCAACTCCCGGGAGGAGGTGTCCCGAATTCCGGTCGTTCCATCGGCGCGGATATCCACGCCGGCGACTCAAGCGAAACTCAACAGGACACGGTGAGTTCTGGCTATGCCTTACGTAAGGCTGCTGGCCAGAGTCGAGCTGATGTTGGTGAACGCAGAGTTGAGACCCGAACCGAGGGTCTGCAACGCAGCCGTGGCGCCAAAGGCGACCAGGGCCACAACCAAGGCATATTCCACCAGGTCCTGACCGTCTTCACGATCCATCAGAGCCTGGATTTTGACGTAAAGATTCAGAATCAGATGATTCACTGTTCTCTCCCCGACGAAGTTTCTCCCGACGTGCTGGGGGCACCTTATCAATTAGCAACTTTCGAGGAAGCATTCAATGACCCGTTCGTGCTATAAGCCGTTTACGGTTTTCGGCGTCTGAATGCAAATCCCCTCTGCATGCAGAGACATCGCCATTCTGCATTCGATCCGGGGAGGGCTGGATCGGTGTGGTGCGCCCGGAGAGATTCGAACTCCCGGCCTACTGATTCGTAGTCAGTCGCTCTATCCAGCTGAGCTACGGGCGCGCGTTCGGCGTCGTCCCTGGCGGGACCTTTGTCAGGGTAACAGGGTTGGCAAAGCGGCGCAAACCGCCGGTCAGCCCGCCTGTGCCGGCTCGGGAGCCGGGGGCGCAGGCGCGGCGAGCGGCAATTCCTCGACAATATCGAGACCGGCCTGCCGCACCAGTCCTGTGACCATCGCCGCGTTCAGGCGAGTCGCGTCATACTCCACGCGCAGCGTGCGCGCCGCGCGATCGAAGCGGAAGCGGCGCACGCCGTAAACTTCGCGGATGCCGGCCAGCGCGAAGATGACCGAATCCGTCGGAGTCGTGCCATACCGATACAGAATGTCTACCGTGGTCATGGAGACATGATAGCAAGGCGGAGCGAACAAGGGTCGGGTGTTCAGGACCCGGTTGCGAGGGAAAATGGGAACGGGGAACAAGGAACTGTGAGACTGAGGGACGATGGAACACAGAAACGGTGGCGAGCCCTCTCTATTGCACTCCGGGTAGAGGCTGGCTGGCGGTGCGCATGGAACGGCTCGCCGCCGGACGCGCTCCTACAGGCTGTTCAGAAAGGCGCGGATCTCCGGGTCGGACCAGTCGGTGGGCCCGACGAACTTGCGCCGGATGATGCCCTCGCGGTCGATGATGTAGGTTTCGGGCCACATCTTGGTGTGAAAGAGCCTGGCTGCGGATTGTTCGGGATCGCGCACCGTGGTGAAGTCAACGTGCCGGCGAGTGAGAAAGTTCCTGTAGGAATCCGCATCCTCATCGATGCTCACCCCCACGATGGCGAGGTTGGGATCGTCATGGTGAAGCTGCTCGAGCGATGGAAGCTCGGCAATGCAGGGCCCGCACTGACTCCACCAGAAGTTGAGCAGAACCACCTTGCCGCGATAGCTGGCAAGATGGACGGAGGTCGTCCCGTCGCCGACGGTGAAATCGGGCGCTGGCTGGCCGGTGTAGTGCGGATGCGCACCGCGGTTGCATCCCTGCGCGAAAGCGAGGGGAAACAGCGCGAGGAACAGGAGGAAGCGGCGGCCAGACACGTCTCTATAATACTGAGCGGAAGCGAGCGGATAAAAGCGGGACGCGATGGCGAGAGACAACCCTGAGCCGGAGGAGATTCGAGGAGCAGGCCAGTGGAAGCCGGTTCTTGGTCTCTCCGACGAGCCCGGCGAGCGTGTGAGCCTGCCGGTGCGCTTTGGCACGGTCTTTGATCAGCCGGAACCGGAGGAACTGATCGAGCTTACTGTCATCGTTCCGGCACGCAATGAGGAGCAGAGCCTGGGCGAGTGCCTGCAGTCGCTCGTCGCGCAGTCGGAGGAGATCTTCGAGTTGGGTCGCGATTGGGAACTGATCGTCGTCGACGATCACTCCACCGATCGCACCGCCGGGATCGCACACGGCTTTCCCAACGTGACGCTGATGGAGGCCGCCGCGCTCGACAAAGGCTGGACGGGAAAGAACAACGCCGTCTGGACCGCGGCGCGACGGGCGCGCGGCAAGTGGTTGTTGTTCACCGATGCGGACACGATTCACGAGCCGGGCGACCTGCACCGCGCCATGCACGAGGCCACGCGGCACAAGGTGGGCGTGCTGAGTTACTCGCCCCGGCAGATTGTCACCGGCCTGATGCAGCGCGCCATGATGCCGCTGGTGTTTTGCGAGTTGGCGCTCGCCTATCCGCCGGCCAAGGTGAGCGACCCGACCCAGCGCATCGCCGCGGCCAACGGGCAGTTTCTGCTCATCGAGCGCGAGGCCTACCGCAAACTGGGCGGCCACGCCGGCGTCTCCGACGAGATTCTCGAAGATGTGGAGCTTGCCTTTCTGGCCAAGAAGCGGCGTGTCGGTTTGTGGTTCCGATATGCCGGAGAAGCCGTGTCGGCGCGGATGTACCGCACCACCGGGGCGATGATCGAGGGCTGGACGAAAAACCTTGCGCTGCTTTTCGACAATACACTCGCCATGATGATCTGGCGCGCTCTCGACATCGCGCTGCTGATCGGCCTGCCCTGGCTGGCCATCGAGTTGTGGAACGCGCATTTCACCGCGCATGCGCTGGCCTGGCTGGGCGCGGGTTGGGTGCTGGCGCTGCTCTGGATCCGCAATCTCTTCCGCTTCTATGGGCGCGTGGCGAAATCGAACTTCTCGTTCGTCGATTGCGCCATTTCGCCCCTGGGCCTGCCGCTCTTTGTCGCGGTCCTTTACCGGAGCTGGTTTCAGCACCGGATTCTCAAGCGAGTAAGCTGGAAGGGGAGAACATACGCGGCATAGACGGATGTTTTGCAGCCCGAATTGATTCGCGGACATCATTCATGCATAGGATGAAGAATGCTATTCCTGACCCGCCGGGCCACATTTTCCGCCTCGCATTACTACTGGAACGACGCCTGGTCCGCGGAGAAGAACGGGCAGGTCTTTGGCCGCTGCGCCAACCGCAACGGACATGGGCACAACTACACCATCGAGGTCACCGTGGCCGGCGAGGCCGACCCGGTGACCGGCTTTGTGGTCGATCTGAAATGGCTGAAGGATGTGATGGAACGCGAGGTCCTCGCGGCCTGGGACCACCGCCATCTGAATCTTGAAGCGCCCGAATTTGCCTCGGCAACGCTGAACCCGACCACGGAAAATCTGGCCATCGCAGCCTGGAAGCGCCTGGAGCCGTCAGTCGCCGCGGCCGGCGGCGCGCGGCTGAGCCGCGTGCGCATCTACGAGACGCCGGAGATATTCGCCGAATACCGGGGCGAACCATGAGGGCATACTTCGGCCGGCGTTACAGCTTGAGCGCATCGCATCGCCTGCATACTGAGGCTCTCTCGGCGGATCAGAACCGGGAGGCCTACGGCAAGTGCAACAATCCGCACGGCCACGGACACAACTACACGATCGAGGTGCTGGTCGGCGGTCCCATCGATCCCGCGACCGGATTTGTGACCGATCTGGCCCGTCTCGATTCCGTTATACAGGCGCGCGTCCTCGATCGTTTCGATCATGCCAATCTGAACCTTGACCCGATCTTTGCGAATCGCGTCCCCACCACGGAGAATCTTTGTAGGACAGTATTTGAAATACTGGAAGGGCCGGTTGCCCCGGCCGAACTGGTGCAGGTGCGGGTGGAAGAGACGGAGAATAACTTCTTCGAGTATTCGGGCCGATGAGATCGATCCAGCCGGTCGGCCGGCAAGCAAGGGAAGGAAAATAGAACCATGGGACAGCCGATGGTGGTGAGCAAGCCGGTTCGCAGGGCCGTGGATGTCGCGGAAGGCCTGGACGAGTTCAGCACGCAGGAGATGTACCGCGAGATCCTGAGCCGGCTGGGCGAAAACCCCGACCGCGACGGGTTGATCGCCACGCCGGCGCGCATCGAGAAGTCGCTGGCGTATCTGACCAAGGGCTACAACGAAGATCCGACCCGGATTCTTCGCGGCGCACTCTTCGACGTCGACTACGACGAGATGGTCATCGTCAAGGATGTGGAGATGTTTTCGCTTTGCGAGCATCACATGCTGCCCTTTTTCGGCAAGGTGCACGTGGCCTATATTCCCAAGGGCAAAGTGATCGGACTCAGCAAGATACCGCGATTAGTTGAAGTGTTTGCCCGGCGTTTGCAGGTACAGGAACGCCTGACCCGCCAGATCGCCGACGCGATACAGGACGCCATCCGGCCGCAGGGCGTGGGCGTCATCGTCGAAGCACGTCACCTGTGCATGATGATGCGCGGCATCGAGAAGCAGCACTCTTCCACTGTCACCTCCGCCATGGTCGGCTGCTTCCGCCAGAAAGAGACGCGCTCGGAGTTCCTGTCGCTGGTGCGACAGCAGAACGGCTCGCTGTAAGGTCCGGGTGAATTCGTCTACAGGTACCGAGTGAACGGCCTTCTCGTCATCGACAAACCTGCCGGAATCACCAGCCACGATGTGGTCGCTCGGCTGCGCAAGATCGCCGGCGAACGCTCAGTCGGGCATCTGGGCACGCTCGATCCCATGGCGACCGGCGTCCTTCCGCTGCTGCTGGGCAAATTCACCCGTCTGGCACAGTTCTTCTCCGAGTCGGAAAAAGCTTATACAGGAACAATCCGGTTCGGGTTTGCGACGGATACCTACGATGCCGATGGCGATCCGATGGGGCCGGCGACTGAGCCGGATCTGACACTCGATCAAATCCGCGCCGCGGCTTCGCGATTTCACGGCGAGATCGAACAGATGCCGCCTCCGTTCTCGGCGAAGAAAATCGGCGGCAAACCCGCGTACAAGCTGGCTCGGGCGGGCCAACCGGTGGAACTCAGGCCGGTCCCGATTCGTATTACTTCGCTTGAAATTACCGGCGTGGAGGGCGCTGAAGCCAGCTTCACAATCAGCGTCAGTGCTGGAGGGTACGTGCGGTCGATCGCCCATGAATTGGGCCGTGATCTGGGATTCGGCGGACACCTGAGCAGCCTGCGGAGGACGCAAGCCGGCCCCTTCAAGCTCGACCAGGCGCACTTGCTCGAAGAATTGGAGCCATTGGCAGGCGATATCGCAAAACTCGAGGCGCACTGCGTGCACCCGCGCAGCCTCCTGCCCGAGATGCCGTCAGTGACCGGCGACGAGCAGGCGCTGGGCCGGCTGCGCAACGGCGCGCAGGCCAATCTGCCGGAGTTCTCCCATGCACCGCTGATCAAGATCTTCGCCAGCCAGCGTGAGCTGGTGGGAATCGCCAAACGGGTTGTGGGAACGCTGTTTCAGCCGGTGGTGGTGTTCAGTGGTCAGTGAGCGGTGAACAGGAGACGAAGGGTCTGAGGGACGAAGGGATTCGGGGCTGACGGAAACGGTGACTTTTGGGGGAATTCGCATCTCTGGCGCGGAAGGCTTGACCGACCCCGACCCCGACCCCTGACCGCTGATCCCTGAACTCTGATCGCTGAAAACCGCTGAACACTGATCACTTGCTTTTGTTCAGCAGCGGCCGCAGGGCCGGATACAGCGTATCGGCGATGATCTCTGCGCCTTTTGCAGTGGGGTGAATGCCGTCGTCCTGAATGGTGCCGGGCACGCGGATGAGATCCTTGTAGAGCATGGGAACCACGGCGGTCTTGTGCTCGGCGGCGAGGTCGCTGAAGACCGCGTCGAACGAGCGGATGTAGTCGCTGCCGTAGTTCGGAGGCAAGGTGATGCCGGCGACCAAAACCTTGATGTGCACATTCTGCAGGGCTGTGATGACGGTGTCGAGGTTATGCCGGGTCTGCTCGATGGGCAGACCGCGCAGCCCGTCGTTGCCGCCAAACTCGACAATGACGACTTCAGGATGGAGCGCGAGGATGGACGGAAGGCCCGCGACCGCATCTTTCGTGGTGGCGCCGCTCGTGCCCCGGTTCAGAACCTTGTAGTGGTAGCCGTGCTCGTCGAGCTTCTGCTGGAGAAAGTCGGGATAGGCTTTCCCATACTGTACTCCGTAGCCGGCGGTAATGCTGTCGCCGAAGCAAACCAGAAGCGGCTGCGGCGCAGCCCACAGTGGAATCGCCGCGAACGAGAGCAAGAGCGAAACGAGAAGCCTGCGGCGAACGTCCACATGGAAAGTGTAGCAATGCCGGGACCGAGGGACCATGGATCAGAGATCAGAGATGCAGGCTTGCTGCGAAAAGCTGAAAGCTGAAGGCTGAAGGCTGAACGCTGGGGTTAAAAGCTGCTTTGGAGAACACGATTGATCGAAGTCAAACACGTCCGCAAATGGATTCAGAACGGCGCGCGGCGCGTCGATATTCTGAAGGGAATCGATCTCACGATTCCCGCCGGGCAGTTTATCGCCATTGTAGGCGCGAGCGGCAGCGGCAAGAGCACGCTGCTTGGCTTGCTGGCAGGACTCGACACACCGAGCGAAGGCGAGATCTGGCTCGATGGCACGCCCATCCATAATCTCGCCGAGGCCGAGCTGGCCGAAGTGCGGGGGCGCAAGATCGGCTTCGTTTTTCAGTCCTATCAGCTCATCCCCACGCTCACGGCCCTCGAAAACGTGCTTCTGCCTTTCGAGCTGAACGTGAACGGCAACGGCCTGAAGCAGGCGCGGCGGCTGCTTGAAGAAGTCGGGCTGCGCGATCGCATCGATCATTATCCCGTGCAGCTCTCCGGTGGCGAACAGCAGCGCGTGGCGCTGGCGCGGGCTTTCGTGGTCGAGCCGCCCATCGTGATGGCCGACGAACCCACTGGCAACCTCGACTCGACCAACGGCCACTTGGTGCTCGACCTGCTGCTGGAGCGCAATCGCAAGACCGGCACCACGCTGGTGCTGGTGACGCACGATGCCGACGTCGCCAGCCGCGCCGGCCGGAAGATCGTGCTGAAAGACGGCCTGATCGTGGAGGACAGCCTCATGCCTGCGGCGGCAACCGCTGCCGCGCCGGAGCAGACGCAACATGGCTAAACAGCCGTTGACGTGGAGCCGCGCCGCGGCCATCTCCTGGCGCGATCTGAGATCGTCGCCGGGCAAGTTCGCGTTTGTGGTTCTCTCCGTCGCAATCGGAGTGGCGGCGCTCGTGGGTGTGCGCGGGTTCAGCGAGAGCTTTCGCCGCACGCTCTCGACCGAAGCGCGTTCGCTGATGGCCGCCGATCTGACGGCGCGCATCTTTCGCCAGCCCACCGACGACGAGAACCGCAAGCTGGCGGAACTCGAGAAGCAGGGCATTCAGGAGACCTGGGTCACCGAGACCGTATCGATGGCGTCCGTTCCGCCCGATCCCGTGCCGCTGCTGGTTTCGCTCAAAGCGGTCGACCCGGGTCTCTATCCCTTTTACGGCAAGCCCGTGCTCGAGCCCGATATTCCGCTCGAAGAGGCGCTGGCCGGCGACTCGGCAGTTGTCGCCGACGAATTCCTCATTCGTTTGAACGCTCACGTGGGCGGGACGCTTCGCCTCGGCGGCCGGAGTTTCCGGATCGCCGCCGTGCTCAGAGTGGAGCCGGATCGTATCAGCAGCGGCGGCGGGCTTGGGCCACGGGTGATGATTTCGCGCGCGGCGCTGGACCGCACCGGCCTCATCGCTCCAGGCAGCCGCGCCCGGCAACAGTTGCTGGTCAGGATGCCCGATCCGGCGCCCAGGGGCATGGATACGAAGTCGCTTCGCAAGGACCTCGAAGGCGCGCTGCCCGATGCGCAGGTGACGGACTACCGCGAAGGCAATCCTGCGCTCACGGATGGTCTCGACCACGCGACGGCGATCCTGAGCCTGATCTGCCTGGTCGCGATGGTGCTGGGCGCCATCGGCGTGGCCATGGCGATGCACGCGCACCTCGAACAGCGCATGGACGTGCTGGCGATCCTCAAGGCGGTCGGAGCCGGCTCGGCCGACCTGCTGCGCATTTTTCTGCTGCAGACGCTGGGACTTGGGCTTGCCGGCGGTCTGCTCGGCGTGGCCGCCGGAGCCGCCGTGATGGCCGCGCTGCCTGTGGTCTTCGGCCGGCTGCTGCCCGTGCATACGGTGCTTGCGTTTTCATGGCGCTCGGTGCTTGCCGGACTTGGGACAGGCTTGCTGACCACGCTGCTCTTCTGCCTGCCGCCGCTGCTCGACGTACGCGCCATCCGGCCGGTGCTGGTGTTGCGCCGGCTGGTGGAGCAGGGACCGGGAAGTGGCTTTCGCGCGTTTCTCCAGCGGTGGTGGGCGCGGCGGCTGCAACTCGGCATTGCGGTCCTTGTGGTATTTGCGCTGGGCGGAATCGCGTGGGCGCTCACCGACTCTCCCATGGTCGGCGCGGTCTTCGGAATCAGCCTCGCCGTTGTGCTCGTCGTTCTGCTGGCGCTTTCGGCCCTGGCGCTGGTGGTATTGCGCTTTCTGCTCAATCGCACGCGCCTTCATCTGCCCTCGTCGTTGCGGCAGGGATTGGCGAACCTGTACCGGCCCGGCAATCAGTCCGCCGCGGTCCTGGCCGCGCTGGGCACCGGCGTGATGCTGATCCTGGCCGTCTATCTCATGCAGTCGGCGCTGCTGCGCGACATTCGCGAAACCGCGTCGCCCAGGCTGCCCAACCTGTTTCTCGTCGACGTGACTTCGGACGAGGCTGCCGGAGTGAGGGACTTCTTCGCCCATCAGCCGGGCGTAACGCAGGCGCTCGATCTCATGCCCGGAGTGACCGGCCGCTTCGTCACGTTGAACGGCAAAACTCTCGATCAGCTCAAGGGGCAGCATTTTCCGCGCCGCATGCTGGAAAACGCCGAGCTCACCTGGGCCGACGCGCCGCCGGCCGGCGACAAGGTGACGCAAGGCGCATGGTGGAAGGACGCGAACGCAGCGGAGTTGGCCGTGGGCGAGGGCACGGCGCAGCGGCTGCATCTCGGCATCGGATCGGCCATCGAGCTGGAAGCCGGCGGCGTGCGGCACAACCTCAAGGTCGCGGTGATTTATCGCGCCGACGGTGAGCACCTCGGCGCGCGCAATGCGTTTGTGCTGCCTTCGGGACAACTGAAAAGCGCCCCTGCTGTCTGGTACGGAGCGGTACACGTCGATCCGCGCAAGGTGGGCACGCTGGAACGCGCCCTCTTCCAGACCTACCCGACGGTCACGGTCATCAATATTGCCGACGTGCTCGACCGCATCGAGAGTGTGGTCAACCAGATCACGTTTGTCGTTCGGTTCCTCGCTGCCTTTTCGATCCTCGCCGGCCTGACCATTCTCGCCTCGAGCATCGCCAGCACGCGTTTCCGCCGCATGAAAGAAGCCGTGGTGCTCAAGACGCTGGGCGCCACGCGCCTGCGCATCGTGCGCGTCTTCAGCGTGGAATTCAGTGTTCTGGGATTGCTCGCCGGCATCGTGGGAGTGATCTTCGCCAACCTGCTCACGCGTGTGCTGCTGCACCGGCTCGAAGTCGCCTTCCGCATCGAGTGGGGCGCGACGTTCGTTGCGCTCATCGGGACGGCGTTGCTGGCCACCGCGACGGGCTGGCTGGCCAGTCATCGCATCCTGGGGTTGCGGCCGCTGGAAGTGCTGAGGGAGGAATAAGGCGGGTCACACGCTTGCGGCAAAAAACAAAGACGCCGCAAGGACAGGGCACGCGCACGGCTCAGACCCAAAAGGCAAACGACGACCTCGAAGAGTCAATCGCCCGCGGCCAGCCTCGGATTCACGCGACGACTCTCGCTGCTCGCCCTTCGATCGCGCGCGTTCATGCGCCGGTCGCGGGTTCCGGTCCGCCGCTCTTCGAGCAGCGCCACGCCTGGGAGCGTGATCACGTTGTCGTATTGCGGCCGCGCCGGCGTCGCGCCGTTCATGGCGGCCGGCACGCCGGGCTCGCCGCCGTCGGTGAGCAGCTTGTTCAGGACCGGAATGTTGACGCGCTGCGTCTCGACGTAGTCCACGCCCTGCACCGACAGCGTGAAATCGGAGTTGTCGGCCCGCGAGATGTAGCCCTTTTTCAGCAGATACCAGGTCGTGAAATCGAGATAGTCGCGGGGAAAGCCCATTCGGGCCTCGATTTCGTGGAGCGACACCTCGGGATTCGTCGGGTTTTCGCGCCGCCGGTAATAGAGCACCGCCAGCACCGCCAGGCGGCGGTTGGTCTCGCCTTCCAGCGAGTCCAGAAAATCGATCGAACTCGACAGGGGAAGTTTTTGCGGAGCCTCCCGGGCGCACTCGAGATCGTACGCGGCGCGACGCGCCGGATCCGAAAGCACCTCGTAAGCCTCCGTCAGGGTCGAAAACAGCTCCGTGTTGCCCGATTGCGGGTTGTCGGGGTGAAAGCGTGCCGCCAGAAAGCGATAAACGCGGTGGATCGTATCCGGCTCGGCATTGGGGCTGATCTGCAGAAACTCGTAGTAATCTATCTTGCTCATTACGAAAGAGTATCCTCTTCTATCTAGGCTAAGCGGGCCGGTAGGGAAGGCTGAATGGATTGTATCCATTCGAGCGGCGATTGCATAGACCCAACCGGCATCGGTGTTGAAAAGACGGACCCAATTCGGGCGCGTTCGGGATTGAATGCGGCATTTGTCCCGATACGGTCCCGCACCCGCCTGCCCCTTCGATATCTCTGCCCGTCTCCGGGTCCTTGGCCTTCCCGGCCGTTGCGATCGCTTTTCCACACACCGGTGCGGCCCTTGCACCACAAATACCCCCAGGCCGATTGCGCTACGCTTGAATCGGATGGCAGTCTGCCCAATCTGCAATGACGTAGGGCTGGTCCGCGTGATGAGCCCGTCGGGCCTTTGGGTTTCGCGCGCCTGCGAATGCCAGGAGATGGAGCGCGAGGATCGGCGGCTGGCGGCCGCCCACATTCCCGAGCGGTACAGAACCTGCTCGCTTGACACCTTCGACCCTTCCTACAAAGGCGCGCACCGTTCGCTCGGAGACGCTCTGCTTACGGCGCGCAGATTCGTCGACGAATATCCGGTCGATACCGGCGGGAAAGGACTGCTTTTTGTGGGGACGGTCGGCTTGGGCAAGACGCACCTGGCAGTGGGCGTCCTGCGTCGCCTGATTCGCGAACGCGGCACGCACGGCCTTTTCTGCGATTACCGCGAGTTGCTCAAGAACATCCAGAACAGTTACAACCCGCAGGTGAACACCACCGAGCTCGAACTGCTCAGGCCCGTCTTTGGCGCCGAGGTGCTGGTTCTCGATGACCTGGGCGCGCAGAAACCCAATGAGTGGGTCTGGGATACCGTCGCGCTGATTCTGAATACCCGCTACAACGACCGCCAGACCACGATCATCACTACGAATTACCCCGATCGGCCGGCTGCGTCGGGAGCCCTGAGCGATCCGGAGCGCGCCGCGCGCGAGACGACCCTCGGCGACCGGATCGGCGATCGGATGCGGTCCAGGCTTGCGGAAATGTGTATCAGGGTGGAAATGTCGGGCGAGGACATTCGTCAGACCACGGAGCGCGCCAGCTTCAAATCGGCTCGCTTCGCGTAGGCGGCCGGCCCCCGCGTGCGGTGCGTCTCAATCTGCCATATCGCTGCCCGCCATGGCAGGAACCCGCCGCAACAGAATCGTGAAAGCAGCGGTCAGCACAACCACCGCGGGCACGGCAATCACCATCCACGCCAGAATCGCCTGCCCGGCAAAGCTGGCCAAATGCCAGAGAACGCGGACAGGCGACAGATGCAGCACAATCCGCAGGCCAATGTCGTGCCTCGGGGCGAGCGAGACAAGCCATCCGCCCAGCCGCACGAACGGCGCAATCAGCACAAGCTGCAACGGCATGACCACGCAGTTTGCCGCCTGAAGGACGGGCAGATTCAGCCGAAGCACGAGCGCCAGCGCCACGCATAGCGCCGTGGGCAGGCCCACCACCGGAAGGCATCCCAAGGCAAATCCCAGGGCCAGCGTGAGCGCCAGCCGCCGCGGCGAGACGCCCTGGCGCAGCCACTCGGCCAGCCTGTTCCGGATTTGAGCCGCAGCGATCCTCATTTCACAATCACCGTAATAACAGTGATGTCGGCAGAGAATGCGTTTCACATGAATCTTCGAAAAATGAACCAAAATGGTGAATCTCCGCAGGCGGTCGTTTCTGAAAGAACACGGCTTCAGCGATGCCCGCAGCACTCCCCAACCAACACAAGAGGATGAAATGCCCGAATTTGCGGCCTGCGAACACTGTGAAGGGGTGCCCCATACGTTCGCCCTGGTTTTGGGCGAAAAGGTGGGATCGCATTTTCGACCGCGCTGAAAAAGCAGCAGCAGGACGCGAAGAAGCCCGTGCGATTCACTCGGCAGTCTGGCGAATCCGCGCGGCAATCTTCGGCGTCAACCGCTCCAGCAGCCGCGCCAGCCGGTCCTCGACCTGACGCCCGGCCTCGAAGACTTCTTCGTGGCTGAGCCGGGTTGCGCTCAGTCCGGCGGCGAGATTGGTCACGCACGAGATCCCCAGCACCTCGATGCCCATGTGCCGCGCCACGATCGTCTCCGGCACGGTGGACATGCCGACCAGCGTGGCGCCCAGCGTGCGAAAGGCGCGAATCTCGGCCGGCGTTTCAAAGCTCGGCCCGCTCAGGGCGAGATACACGCCTTCGTCAAGCTCGAATCCCTCTTCCTGCGCGGCTTCGCGCGCCAGCGCACGCAGGGCTTTGGAATAGGCTTCGGTCATGTCGAAGAAGCGCAGCCCCGAGCCGGGCCGGAATCCGAAACGAGCCTCGTTTGTCCCGACCAGTGGATTGAAGCCGGTGAAGTTGATGTGATCGGCGAGGGCGACGAGCTGGCCGACGCGATAGCCTTCCTTGATTCCGCCGGCCGCATTGGTCAGCACCACGGCGCGCACGCCCAGCGCGCCCAGCACGCGCATGGGGAACGTGACCTGCTCCGGCGTGTAACCCTCGTAGTAGTGCACACGGCCCTGCATTATGACGACGCACACGCCGTTCAGGGGCCCGGCGACGATGCGCCCCGAGTGACCCTCGACGGTCGATCGCGGAAAGTGCGGAATCTCCGCATAGGGCACGATGACCGGCTGTTCGACGGCATTGGCTGCGGCTCCGAGTCCCGAGCCGAGCACCATGGCAATTTGCGGCGCGGCTTCGCCGGTAGCGCTCTCAAGTTTCTCGCGGAGAAACGCTGCCGCTCCCATTACCCGGTCGAAGTAGGTCTTTGACATGCTGACCATCGTTGCACAGTGGGGTTTACCGGTACACTCTTAAACAAAGCTGTCATCCTGAGCGACCCCGAGTCCGCCTGGGGCGGACGAGCGGGGAGTCGAAGGATCTGCGTTTTCCAGACCTTTTTCGGGTTACAGCCCGGATACATCCCATGCGAGTTCGTCCTATGTGCCGCAACATCAAAACGCTCTTCAACTTCGATCCACCGGTCACTGAGGAGGAGGTTCGCGCCGCGTCGCTGCAGTTTGTGCGCAAGATCTCGGGCTTCGCGAGGCCATCGAAGGCGAATGAAGCAGCGTTTCTTGCCGCCGTCGACGAGGTTGCTGCCGTATCGGCGCGACTTTTGGCTGCTATGGAGACCACGGCGCCGGCAAAGAATCGCGAAGAAGAGGCAGCCAAGGCCAAAGCGCGGGGGATGGCGAGGTTTGGGGATTGAGCTCGAAGCGCTCATCAGAGCTGTGAGTTGTTCGGTAGAATGGGTGCCCTGCCCAGACTGGCAATCTTCAAAGAAGAGTCCCTGCGTGCTCTCTCTGCATTATTCGCGCTTACCCCAGAAAGATTCCCGCAATCGACGCCGAGATCAGGTTGGCCATCGTTCCGGCGAGCATGGCGCGGACGCCCAGCCGGGCCAGATCGTTGCGGCGTTCGGGAGCCAGCGCGCCGATACCCCCGATCTGAATGCCGATGGAGCCGAGATTGGCAAATCCGCACAAGGCAAATGTGGCGATCGTGAACGAGCGCGGCAGCAGCGTCGCCTTTTCCGCGCCCAGGCCGATGTAGGCAACGACTTCATTCAGCGCCATGCGCGTGCCCAGCAGGTTGCCGATTGCCGGCGCATCGTGCCAGGGCACGCCGATCAGCCACGCCACCGGCGCTCCGGCATATCCCAGAATCTGGCCGAGGCTGCCGGGCACCCAGTGCAGGCCGGCATGCACGTGGATCCATCCGAGAAGCTGATCGAGCAGCGCCACCAGCGCGAGAAAGCTGATGAGCATGATGGCCACGTTGAAGGCCAGCTTGCCGCCGTCGATGGTGCCCCGGGAGATGGCGCCGATCAGGTTCTCCTCTTTGTTTTCTTCCTGCTCCGGCATCACCACGCGGCCCTCGGTGGCGGGCACTTCGGTTTCCGGCACCAGCATCTTGGCGAGAAGAATCGTCCCCGGCGCCGTCATGATGACCGCGGACAGCAGATGCTTGGCTTCGACGCCCTGGGCGATGTACATGGCCATGATGCCGCCCGAGACATGCGCCATGCCGCTGGTCATGATGGTCATCAGCTCGCTCCGCGTGGCGCGATTGAGAAACGGACGGATGGTGAGCGGCGCCTCGGTCTGGCCCATGAAAATCGACGCGGCCACGTTCATGCTTTCCGCGCCGGAGATGCGCATGGTTTTGAGCATGACCCAGGCCAGCCCGCGAATAATGATCTGCATCACGCCAATGTGATACATGACCGCGAAAAATGCGGAGATGAAAATGATGGTGGGCAGCACCTGGAAGGCGAAGATGGCGCCCATGTTGGGCGGGTTCGAAGGCAACAGTTGCCCGAAAGCGCCGGCGTTGGGAAGGCCGAGCTGGCCGAAGAGAACCTGCGTGCCGGAGAAGGTTGCGCCCAGCATCGACTTGACCACGTCGCCGGCCCATGCCATGGCGCGCTGGCCAAACTCGAAACGCAGCACGAAATACGCGAAGACGAGTTGCAGCCCCAGGCCCCACGCCACCGTGCGCCAGCGGATGTGCTTGCGGTCTGTCGAGAACAGCCACGCCGCGCCCAGCACGGCCAAGATTCCCAGCACACCGGTAAAGCGAGCCAATGTCTGCTCCTCGAGAGAGATCGGAGTTCAGAGATCGGTGGTTTGCGCGGCAAGCACCCGTTGGTCCGGCTCTTCGGCCCAGGCGCCAGTGATTGATGTCCGCGACCTCACCAGGGACTCCGGATCTCTGTTCTCTGATCTCTGAACTCTGATCTCTGGTTCTATCCGATTACCTTACCAGCATCGCGCAGGAGCGCCTCGGCATTTTCGTATGTAAGGATTCGGCTCACCAACGGCACGGCTGCGCCGGGTGGAGTCTCCGAGAGAATGATTGCCTTCTTCAGCAGCGCCACCGGCTCAGCGAGCAACTCGGCGCGTGTGGCGTAGAGCGTTGCGACGGGCTGGCCGCGCTCGACGCGCGCGCCGCGGCGGGCGTGGAACTCGATTCCGGCATGAGGATCCACCGGCTCGCCGGCCTTCTCTCGTCCGGCGCCCAGCCGCTGCACGGCCCAGCCGATCTGCGTGGTCTCCATGTCGGAGACATAGCCGCTCTCCCAGGCTTCGAGCACCCGAGCAGCGCCGGGGCGATGAAATGCGGGAGGATCGTCGAAGACGCGAACGTCGCCGCCCTGCGCTTCGACCATCCGTAGAAACACACGCAAAGCCGAACCATCGTTGAGCGCAGTCTCCGCCATCGCAGAGCCTCGTTCCGGCGAATCGGCCTTGCCGCCAAGATGAATCATCCAACCGGCAAGCTGCAGCGAAAGCTCACGCAGATCCTCGCTCCGCTTGGGCCGTTCGCCGCGCAACAACTCCACGGCCTCCATCAGCTCGATCCAGTTGCCCGCCATGCGCCCCAGCGGCTGGCCCATGTCGGTCATCAGCGCCACGGTGCGGGTTCCGGCGGTCTCGGCTGTGGCCACCATCAGCGCGGCCAGATATTCGGCGTCTTCGCGCTTGCGCAGAAACGCGCCCGAGCCGGTTTTCACATCGAGTACCAATGCATCGAGACCGGCGGCCAGTTTCTTGCTCAGGATCGACGCGCAGATCAGCCCCGGGCTCTCCACCGTGCCCGTGCGGTCGCGCAGCGCGTAGAGTACGCGATCGGCGGGGACGAGTTCCGGTGTCTGGCTCACGATGGCCGCTCCGCATTCGGCGAGAACAGACCCAAATTCGTCCAGCGTGAGCGCGGTGCGGAAGCCGGGAATCGATTCGAGCTTGTCCAGCGTGCCGCCGGTATGGCCCAACGCGCGGCCGCTGATCATGGGGACGACGAGACCGCATGCAGAGGCGATCGGAGCCACGAGGAAGCTGGTCTTGTCGCCCACGCCGCCGGTCGAGTGCTTGTCGACGGCGACTTTGCCGAGCAGGAGCAGGCGGGGCGAAAACTTCTCGCCGGAGTCGCGCATGGCAATGGTCAGCGCGCGCGTTTCGTCGAGCGAGAGCCCGCGCAGCCATGCCGCCATGAGCCACGCCGCGAGCTGCTCGGGCGGAATCGTCCCGCTTGCCGCGCCTTCGACAAGAAACGCGATCTCATGAGCATTCAGCGCACCGCCGTCGCGCTTTTTGCGGATGAGGTCGATGATGTGGAGCGGAACAGATGAAGCATCGGTCACGCTGCAGACACTCCGATTCGCTGGTTCCTGAGATTATCGCAGCACTACTTGGGCTTCATCTCAAATGCCAGCGGCAAGAGTTCGGAGAATGGCATCGTTCGCACCCCATTGCTCGCCGCAAAGATCACCGGCGCGTCGGGCGCGATGAACTCCGCCAGCACCTGGCGGCAGGCTCCGCACGGCGAGCTGGCAGTGTCATTCAGGTTTGCCACGGCAACGGCTTCAATGCGGATCTCAGGGCCGAACTGCGCCACCGCGCGCGCCACCGCCGATCGTTCGGCGCAGATCGTCAGCCCGTAGCTCGAGTTCTCCACATTCGTTCCCGTCACGATCTCGCCATTCGACAGCTTGAGTGCCGCGCCCACGCGGAAACGCGAATACGGCGAATAGGAATTGCGCGCCACCTCGCGTGCCGCTTGCAAAAGCGTCCCCGGTTCCAGTTCAATTGAAGATCGTTCGCTCATCCCGGTTGTTTCTTTCCATCTTCCTGCGGAAAACTGACAGCTTGAAAAGCGGGGCCCGGTCCGATTGCAAGGCTCGGCCTGGACAGGTCGCGGAGGGGCATCGCATGCGCTTCCGGACGAGCCGCGGATCCTTCGACTTCGCTAACGCGGAGGTCCTTCACAAGGGATGACAGTCAATCAGCCAGCCCGGTCCCGCGCCTCCAACAGTCTTTGCACTTCGCTGTGCAGCCGCGCCGTGATCGCCGACTCGGTCTCTTCCGGTGCGAAGCGAATCGGCTCGCCCACGCAGACTTCGATGGTCCCCGAGCGAAACCATCGCCTCTGCCGCGCCTTCAGTTCGCCCAGGCCGCGAATTGCCATGGGCAGCACGAGCGCATCCGCCTGCTTGACCAGCAGCCCGATTCCCGGGCGAAAGCGCGCCAGCCTGCCTTCGGAACGGGTGCCCTCGGGAAAAATCATCACGTTCATGCCGTGGTCGAGCGCTTCTCCGGCATGCTCAAAGCTGCGCTGGAAGTCGCGCAACCTGGGCAATGGGAAGACATTGAACAGGGCTGTGACCAGGAAATAAAACAGCGGACCCTGAGGATAAAATCGCCCCCCGCGCTCGGGGTGGCGAAGATGGCGGAAGTCGTCGAGTATCTCGCCGGACATGGCGACGGCCATGCGCCGCCGCATGCGCCCCGGCAGTGCGTATTCGAGCAGCGGTCCGTCGTACGCAGTCACGTGGTTGCCGATGATCAGCATCGGCTCGTTGGCGGTCAACGATTTCGGCCGGACCACGCGCGGCTTGGCCAGCAGCCGAACGAGGGGCCTCATCACGCACTCTTTGAAAGAGCTTCGCATCCACCGCACTGGCCACCACCACGGCCAATGCGGATAGATATATCTTCCGCGCCGCGCCTCGGCTCGATGGGTCGCTTCCAGAGGAACCTCGGCGCGCTCCCGGTCGCGGGGTGCGTGGCGATCTTCGGTGCCGGGAACGGCGGGGTTTGCCGGGAGCGGCGCCGATCTTCGGGAATCTGCGTGCGCATTCCGTTCCGCGCCTGCCGAAGCGAAATGAGGCGGAGCGGAAGTTTCGTCAGGTTCCCGGCCGGTCCGTCCACCCAGCACCTTGCGCAGCTCGCCCAGAGTCTGCGCCTGTTCCAGCGCGCCTTCTTCCGGCGCAGCGCCCAGCCGCTCTTCGATCGCGACATGCAACTGCACGCGCCCCAGGCTGTCGAGATGCAGGTCTTCGCTGAGCCGAAGCTCGTCTTCTCCGCCGGGCGGCGCTTCGCCGGTGATCTGTGCGATCAGGTTCAGGAGCCAGTCATTGGCTTGCGCCGCGCCGGCGCGCGCACCGTTGCCGGTCGCCGCGCCTGCCCCGTTTTGCTGCGCGCCCAGCCACTCGGCGACTGCCTTTCGCCGCACCTTGCCGGTCGAAGTGCGGGGCAGATCCGGCTCCGGCCAAAGCACCCAGCGGCGAATTTTCTGAAAATCCGCCAGCCTCGTGTTCGCATGCTCGATTGCGGCAGCCGCCTGCGCGCACTCTCCGCGCAGCACCAGCACCGCGCACGCCTCAGCGCCCTGCGGCGTTTCCACTGGCACCACCGCGCATGCCGCCACGCCTGGCTCCTGTTCGACCGCCGACTCCAGGTCCTCAGGGTGCACATTCACGCCCGTCGCTGTCACAATGGTCTCACTCTTGCGGCCCAGGAATTTCAGCTCGCCGCCGGGTTGCTGCTCGGCCAGATCGCCCGTGGCCAGCCACTCGTCGCCGCGCTGCCGGAGCTCGCCGGCCGACCACGTCGCGCCGGAGATCGAAGCGCCGCGCACCAGCACTTCGCCGTCCGGCCCCAGCTTCACCTCGCGTCCGGCGAGCGGCTTCCCGATCGAGCCACGCGCCACATGGAACGGATGATTCAGCGTGATGAGCGCGGTCGTTTCCGTCATGCCGTAGCCCTGCACGAGCACGAAACCCAGCGCGTTCCAGAATTGCTCGAGTGGCGCCGGCAGCGTCCCGCCGCCGGAAACCAGCGCCCAGAACTTGAGGCCGAAGGCGCGATGCACGTCGCGAAAGCGCCACCAGCGCTTCCACGCGGAGATTCCGCCCGCCGCCGCGATGCGATCGGCCAGATCGGGATGTATTCCCTCAAGATGCGACTTGAGCAGCGCCAGCACGCGCGGCACTGCGGCCAGCACGGAGATTCGCTCGCGATGGATGGTCTCGAGCAGACGCGGTGCAACGAGGCGACTCTCGAAGTGCAGCTCGGCGGCAAAGATCGGCGGAACCCACAGTCCCATCATCTGCCCGAAGACGTGGCTGAGCGGCAGCGTGTGCAGAATGCGCAGGGGATGGATGATGCGCTCGTATTTGAGATAGCCCTGCGCGGCTACCCCGATCGGCCCGGCGCTGGCCAGCACATTGCCGTGCGTATGCACAATGCCTTTGGGATCTCCGGTCGTGCCGGAGGTGAACAGAATCTGCAGCGGCGTATCGCGCGAGAGACCGGCCACCGGTCCGGCCTGTTCGGAGGGCAGCACCCTGGACCATTCTTCAAACGACAGGCGCGGAAACTCCTGCGGCAATTGCCTGAGCAGCAGAACGTCACCCACCGCCAGCTTCGGCTTCACGTCGGCGCAAACGCGGGCGGCAAAATCGGCACTCCCATAGGCATCCAGCGGTACGGCGATGACGCCGCGCCCCATGCAGCCGTGAAACGCGGCGATCCACTCGGCGCAGTTTTCCGCCCAGATCAGCACCCGCTCGCCTGCGGTAATCCCTTGCTGCTCGAGCAGCGCCGCGAAACGGCCGGCGAGTGACGCGATCTCGGCGTAGGTTCTCGTCTTCCGTCGCACGCCCTTGTAGCGCACCACGGCAATGTTCCGTCCGTGACGGCGAAAGTCGTCGAGTAATGTGGCCAGATGTTCGCGCATCGCAGCCCCAACCACTTCGATGGTAAGCGAACGCCCGCCGCCCCATAAGCGCCGGGTAACGGGCCAGTTGGACGGTACGGGCCTTGGTTGGGAGGGTAAGGGCTTCAGCCCGTTCATTTCTCGCCCCAAAAAACTCCGGAGCTTCAGGGTGTAGGCGGGAACGCATTTCAGCATGTTTTGGGTGTGCGAATCGGGGGGAGCAGCAGCCTTCAGGCTGCTGAATTCAACACAAGACATCGAGGCGGCTTTAGCCGCGGGCCTTTTTGAAGTCGTCTTTATGACCTTCGCAAGAGCTCTCACGCAGACGCTTTAGCCCCTGAGAAGGACTTCCGCTCGACAGCCTTCGAGATGCCGTGTCTGCGAACTTCACGTCACAATAGAACGCTCTGCGCGTCGCACCACAACTGCTGCGCGATCTCGCCCGCCGGCCTGGCCTGCGCGAGCTTCGCCGCCTGGCCGGCCCACATCTGCATCCTCCCGGCGTCGCCCGATTTGACGGCCTCGTCCCGCATGGCGCGCGTGAATCCGCGTTGAATCGGATAAGGAGCCGGAGCCGGCGCGCCGGGAGCCGCACATGCCACGGCATAGCGGTTGGCAATGCCGCGCCCCGGCCGCCCGCTGAAAGCGCGCGTCACCACTGTTTGGTGCGACTCCGTGCGGCCCAAACAATCGGCATATGCAGGATGAGTCTTTGCCTCGGGTGCGCGCAGGAATCCCGTCCCGATCTGGACGGCGCTGGCGCCCAGGATCATCGCCGCGGCCACTCCGCGCCCATCGGCGATACCGCCGGCGGCGATGACCGGCAACTTCACGGCATCGACCACTTGCGGCAGCAGTGCAAAGAGCCCCACCATTTCCCGTTCCGCCGCAGCGGCGTCGAAGGCTCCCCGATGGCCGCCGGCCTCCATGCCCTGCGCGACGATGGCATCGGCTCCCGCAGCTTCCGCGGCGGTCGCTTCGGCCACGGTGGTTGCGGCAGCGAACCAGAGAATTCCCCGCGCCTTCATCTCGGCGACGAAGCTCGGCGAATAGAGCCCCATGATCGACGAGATGACCTTGGGCCTGGCTTCGAGCATCGTCCGGCATTGCGGGTCGAAATCCGGCAATACCGAATCTCCGGCGTTGGGCGGAACGGCAGGCCCCCAGGCGGCGAGGAATTCGCGCTGGCGCTGCTCTGACTCAGCATCGCGGACCGGCTCCGGATCGCGGATCCAGAGGTTGAGCTGGAATTGGCCGCTGCTGCCCCGGCGAAACTCGTCGGCCCAAGCCAGGATTTCGCGGGGCTGCATCAGCAGCGCACCGCAGGCTCCCATGCCTCCGGCGTTGGCCACCGCAATCGAGAGCGAAGGCGGGCAGGCGCCGGCCATGGGCGCCAGCAGAATGGGAATGCGAATGCCGACGCGATCGGTAAATGCTTCAACGCGCGAGAGAACCGCTGGCCGTCCATCGTTGTTCATAGGAGGTCCCGTTCATTTAGAGTCAAGACTCGCTGGATGGATTCCAGCGATTCACGTGCGGGCCGATGCATGAAGACCGGAAGGCACACATCGCCCATGGGATAATCGGCGCATGAGCGTCACATTTCTGTCCGGTCCCATCGGAGCTGGGAAGACGGCCGTCGCGCAGGAACTGCTCCCGCTGCTTCCTGCGCCGCTCTCATACATCGAGGGCGACACGTTCTGGTCGTTCATCAAGAAAGCGGGCGAACGCGGCCCGCGCGACAACTTTCCTGTGGTCGTCCGCTCGATGACTGCGGCGGCAGTTCCGTTAGCGCGTTCCGGCTTTCAAGTCCTGATCGATTTTTCCATTCCGCCGACCTTCGTTGACACGGCACGCAAGATTCTGAAAGAGGTGCCCTTCGACTTCGTCCTCTTGCGGCCGAGCTTGCCTATCTGTGTAAAACGGGCATCCACTCGGGAATTGGGCCCGATCACGGATTACGAGAGGATGAAGGATTTCTACACTCTCTTTGAACAGGGAAGTATTGATCCCATCTGCGATGACGATGCCGATCCGGCTTCTCTGGCCCGGCAAATCGCCGCGGGGTTGAATGAGGGCCGGTTCCGGGTGGCTTGAGTTGCTCATTCGTGGGCTGGATCGGTAGCGACCTCAAGGCGCGATTCGCCAATCCTTCGCTTTTTGTTCTATGCTCAGAAAAGCCGTGGAACTTTCTTCGCCCAATCCGGATGACGGTCTCTCCTGCTTTCATCCCGTGACAGGGGCGTGGTTTCGCGCCGTCTTTGACGCGCCGACCGCGCCGCAGCGCCTCGGCTGGCCGGTGATCGCTCGCGGCGAGAGCACGCTGATTCTTGCGCCCACGGGCTCCGGCAAGACGCTGACCGCGTTTCTCTGGTGCCTCGACCGGTTGATGCTGGGAGACGGGGAACACGGAACAGGGAATCGGGAACAGACAACCGGGCTCAGGGGTCAGAGATCAGAGATCAGAGATCAGCGCAAGAGTGCGGGCAGGTCGCGAGGCTGCCGGATTGTTTACGTCTCCCCACTCAAAGCGCTCGCTGTGGATGTGGAGCGCAACCTTCGTTCGCCGCTGACCGGCATCGCCAACATGGCGCGGCGCATGGGCGTTCCGTTCCATACGCCGGAGATCAGCGTGCGTACCGGCGACACGCCGCACCGCGACCGTGCCCGGTTTCTCCGCCAGCCCGCTGAGATCCTCATCACCACGCCCGAGTCGCTTTACCTACTGCTCACGTCGCAGGCAGCCGGGACGCTGCGCACCGTCGATACCGTCATCGTCGACGAGATTCATGCGCTGGTTCCCTCCAAGCGCGGCGCGCATCTCGCTCTGTCGCTGGAGCGGCTGGAGGCGCTGGTGAAAAAGCCGATCCAGCGCATCGGCCTCTCGGCCACGCAACGGCCGCTGGAGGAAGTGGCGCGATTCCTCGGCGGAGTGGAAATACAGGGGGCAGGGACTAAGGGACTAGCGACCAAGAGGCCATCTGTGCGCGACAGCAAGTCTTTAGATGATTCACAGAACGCTGGGGACGAGTGGAACTCATCCCGGATTCCAGCCGAAGAGGCAGCAGCGCAAGTTTCGTCGAACTCCCCTAGTCCCTTAGTCCCTGGTCCCTTAGTCCCTGAGCTGGACCCTGCTTCCGATGCCCAGTTCCCTGATCCCTGTTCCCTGTTCCCCGACGCCGCGGCTGCAGCGCCGCATTACCGTCCCGTTACCATCGTCGACGCCAGCGCGCCCAAGCAACTCAAACTGCGCATCGAGGTGCCGGTGGAAGATATGGCGCGGCTCAACGCGATGGAGGAGATCCCCTCGGGGCCGGCGTCGCAGATGCCGCGGCGCGTTTCGATCTGGAATGCGATCCATCCGCGGCTGCTCGAGATCATTCGCGAGCGCAACTCCACCATCCTTTTTGTCAACGCCCGCCAGACAGCCGAACGGTTAGCTGGCGCGCTCAACGATCTGGCGGGAGAAGATATCGCTCGCGCGCATCACGGCTCGCTCGCCGCGCACCAGCGCTCGGTGATCGAAGAGCAGTTGAAGGCCGGCAAGATTCGCGCGCTGTGCGCCACATCGACGCTGGAGCTGGGCATCGACATGGGCGCCGTCGATCTCGTCATCCAGATCGAGGCGCCGCCTTCGGTGGCCAGCGGCATGCAGCGCATCGGCCGCGCCGGCCATCACGTGAACGCGGTGAGCGAAGGCATTTTATTTCCCAAGTACCGCGCCGACCTGGTGGCCTGCGCCGCCGTTACGCGCGCCATGCACGAGGGCCACATCGAGTCCACGCGCTTTCCGCGCAATCCGCTCGATGTGCTGGCACAGCAGTTGGTAGCGATTGTCGCGCACCCGCCGACAAAAGCAGGGAACAGGGAAAAGGGAATAGGGAACCGAAAAGCAGGGAACAAGGGAACGAGCCACCCCAGCGAGCACAGACCGCT
>JASHQQ010000276.1 GCA_030039035.1 Acidobacteriaceae bacterium
AAACAGGCCCCCGCGAGGCGCTGGTCCGATCCGCAGGCCGGATTCGTCGACGAATTGTCCGCCGGCGAAAGCTGCCAAAACCCCAGAACGGCCAACGCCCAAAGATATCTCAGCCCCATAGACTGCATCGTTGCCTATCCCGGAGCCGCAGGCAAGCAGAATTCGCCCTGGCGGGATGAAGCAATGAGCGGAGGCGATGTTTTGCCGTAAGGAGGCTCAACGCCGTACTTGTGTGAAATAGAACGTTGCCGCTGCGCCGACAAGGCCAGAGAAAACCGGGACCCACACGTTGAAGACGCGCGAGATCTCGTCGACCGAGTTGGGCTCGTTGTGAGCAAGGACCAGGATGCAGGTCACATGCGCGGCGAAGACGACGAACAGAGCTCCGAAGAACAGGAACGCAAGTCTGCTCGTTACTCTTGCGCGATGCTCTTCGGGCGAAAAGATCGGTCCCGGTGACAGGCGCGGGTTTTCGACTTCCTCAATTGGAGATGTGTGGTCTTCTTCCCGTTCGCTCATCGTCCATTCGCCGTAGCCTTTGCAGACGAGAGGAAAGGAAAGATCACTTCGCGCTGGCGGCCGTTCTTTTCCACGATGACGACCGCGTCTTCGTCTCGCACTTGCTCCACCGTCCACTGGAGCATGCGCAACGCCTGGCGGATCACCTCGGCACGAGTCGGAGCGCCGGTCGCATCCTTCAACTCGTCGAGCTGTTCGAGCGCTTCGTCGCTGAAGTCGAATTGCAGACGATTTTTGGCCATGGTTTCACCTCGCGCGGCCGGGACCATGCGAGCAGTATATCCTGAGTGATTGATGAGTGTAATCCACTCACTTATACTTTTCCGGAATTTCCTCCTTCGCACCTCCGTATTCCACTAACGGCTCGTCTCCGCCCTGCGGTACGCTTGCTTTTCATGGGCCGCATCCGCATCCTTCCCGATCAGGTGGCCAACCAGATCGCCGCCGGCGAAGTGGTGGACCGTCCGGCCTCGGTGGTGAAGGAACTGCTGGAAAATGCGCTCGATGCGGGCGCGAACCGGATCAAGGTCGAAGTGGAAGCCGGCGGGCGGAAGCTGATCCGTGTGGCCGACGACGGCTGCGGAATGAACCGGGACGATGCGCTGCTGGCCTTCGAGCGCCATGCGACCTCCAAGCTGCGCACTGCGGACGACTTGCTCGCGATCGCCACGCTGGGCTTTCGCGGCGAGGCGTTGCCCTCGATCGCCTCTGTTGCGCGGGTCACGCTCGATACCGCGACCGGAGAATCCGCCGCGGCGGAAGCGGGCACTCGCATCGAGATTGCCGGCGGAAAGATTCTGCGCGTCGACGATGCGGCGCTGCCGCGCGGAACCACGATTGCCGTGGCCGATCTCTTCTTCAACACCCCGGCGAGGCGCAAATTCCTGCGCGCCGAATCGACCGAGCTGGCTCATGTGACGGCGCTGGTCACGCACTACGCGCTGGCCCATCCGGAGAAGCATTTCGAGCTGCTCTCGGCGACCCACACCGTGCTTTCGGCGCCGCCGGTGACGCGGACCGCCGAGCGAATCTACCAGCTCTTCGGCAAGGACACGCTGGCGCAATTGCTCCCCGTCGCCGCCCAGGCGACGCTGGAGCGCGCGGGATTGCCCGAACCGCCTCCATGGCGGCGGGAGCCCGGCGAGGAAGGAACCGGAGCGCGGCGCGACCCCGGATCGCTGCGCCTGAGCGGCTTCTACTCCAAGCCGGAGCTGCAGAAGCTCAATCGCAACTCCATCTATATCTTTGTCAACAAGCGTCTTATTCGCGACCGGCTGCTTCTGCACGCGATCACCGAAGCGTACCGGAACGTGATTCCGCCCACCAGTTTCCCCGTCGTTTTGCTCTTTCTCGAATTGCCGGCCGAAGAGGTCGACGTCAACGTCCACCCGGCCAAAACCGAGGTGCGATTTCGCCAGCAAACGCTGGTTCACGACTTTGTCCGCGACAGCCTGCGGACAGCGCTCATCAAAGCGCGCCCTGCGTCGGAGTTTCTGGCGGCGTTGGAGAATTCTCCCTTGGCCAGTCCGTCTCTGATGCCTCCGGCGGCGTCGGCGCTGCCGGGGATTCCGGATGGGGAGCCGGCGCAAACCGAATTCGCTGAAAGGAGGGTTTCGGAAGGCGTCGGATCCGAGGCATTTCAGTTGACGCCACGCCTGCCGACGCCGGTTCCGGGCAAGCTGGAGTTCGACTCCGGTCCGACCGCAGAGGCGACCTTCGAGGCCATGCAGTGGGGTCCGGCAGCGGCGACCCTCGTAGACCGGTCGTTCCATCCTTCGAATGGAAGTTGCGCGCCATCCAATGGCGGATCAGTATCTTACGCGCCAAGCCCGGCGGCGGCGACAGCCCGGATCGAGGCCGAGCAGGCATCCGCGACCCTGAACCGTCTCGGTTCGCTTCGACCGTTGGGACAGTTGCGGGATTCCTTCATCCTCGCCTCGGGCGAAGACGGCCTCTGGATCATCGACCAGCACGTCGCCCACGAACGCATCCTTTTCGAGAAGATCCTCCGCGACCGCCAAGTCGAGCAGGTGCAACGCCAAAGGCTGCTTATGCCGCTGCTGGTGGAGCTGAAACCGGCCCAGATGGTGGTATTCGCCCGCATCGCGGAGGAACTCGAGCGGAGCGGGTTTGAAGTCGAGCCATTTGGACCGCAGACGCTCGCCGTCAAAGCCGGTCCCGTGGGACTGGAAGGCGCCGTGCTCGAACACACGCTGGCTGAGGTCATCGATCAGGCTGCCGCGGACTCCGATGAAGCTCCGCAAAATGACCGGCTTATCGAAGTGCGCCGGCGCATCGCCGCTTCCATCGCCTGTCATTCCGCGATCAAAATCAACACCGCACTTGACCCGGCGCGTATGGAATGGCTATTGTTGGAACTTGCGAAAACGAGCCACCCAACCAGTTGCCCGCATGGACGCCCAATCGCTTTGCTGTACACTTGGAAAGAGATCCAGCGGGCCTTCCAACGGATTTAGATTGTGAATGGAAGGTGGCGACCCTCCCTCTCAGGGGTGAGGGCTGCCCGGCGCAATGGAATCCCCCCCGATCGACCAGCGCGCCAGCCTGGAAGCGAGGTTTTTCTTTGACATCGGAACAATTGGAAGTTTCGCGCGCCGAAAGAATGCGTCAGGACGGACACGGCACACTGACGCTGGAAGAAACCCGAACCTGGGTTGAAGAGACCGGTCTTTGCCTTTTTCTCCCGCGCCGTCAATTCTCGTCGTCGATCGCGCCGTCGTTTGTCGAGGCCGTGGCGGGACGCCAGACATCGACTCCCGACCCTCGCCATCTGGCTGCCGCGGAAGAGCTTCTCGTCCGGCTCGAGGCCGACAACGTTGCCGTGCGCCTCAATCTGCTGGGCCAGCCGGGTGAGCTGCCCGACTTCGTCGTTGCCGCCTGGGTGCTGCCCTATGTCTACGCGCTCCGTGGCGACCGCGACTGGCGGCGCAGCCCTCAGTTGACCGGTTCGCGAGCCGTTTCCCCGCTTGCCATCCAGGCTTACAAGCAACTGGAGCTGGGCGGCGACGCCACCCTGGCCGAATTGAAGCACACACTGGGCCGCGAGGTGAGCGAGGCGGCGGTGCTGCGCGCCATCACCGAGCTTTGGCAGCAGCTCCGCATCATTCCGGTCGTCTCCGCTCCGGGCAAGCCTGCCAAATGGCAATTGCTTCGCCATCGTTTCCAGAAGGCGATCGCCGAAGGGGCTTCCACTTCGCAGGTGACGGCGATTTCGGTGCTTGCTTCCATTTACCTGCAGGCGGTGATCGCCGCCAGCATGGAAGAAGTGGAGCTGTTCCTGGCTCCGCTGACGGCCCGCAGCAAAATCCGCGAGGTTCTTCGCGGGCTGGTGGCCACTCGCCAGGTCCACACCATTTCCCTCGGTCACGCGCCGCACTTTTATGTGGCAGGAACGCTGCCGGAGTTCGCAGCTCCGGCAACGACGTACAGCAGCGCGGCGCTTCCGGCGTATTTTTCTCCACCCCGGAGCTGGGAAGACGAGACACCCGAGCCGTCGCCGGCACGCTCCGCGCCGCCGGCGCCTGCTGTCCCGGCGCCTGCCCCGGTACCGATCGAAGCGCGTAACAGCGCACCCGGCGAAACGCGCGTTCCGGCGGCTCCTGTTCAACGCAACGGAGTGTCGAAGCCGTCGGGCGCGAGGCCCCGTTTTGCGCGAGCGGCAAATCGCTCGCGCGATCGCAAGCCGTCCTCCGTCGCCAGGCGCCAGGCGCACCGCGCCGGCAGCAGTTCGCGGCCGGCCGGAGTTCGTGCGCCGAAGCGGGGTTCACGGCCGGCGCCCGGCGTTCGCTGGGGCTCGGGTCCTTCGCGAAACTCCAATGGAAAACAGAATGGCCACGGCAACCGCGTTCATTCCAATGGCGCCAATGGCGCCGGCAGCCGCACCGCCAAAGGAGCGCCGGCAGCAGGAAATGCCAAACCGCCGGCTTCGTCGTGGGGTCGACGCACCGGACATGTCAACGGCGCCAAACCGGCAAGCCGGCACGCCATGCGCAACGGCGCAGGATCGCGAGCCGATTCCCGACCGGATCGGGGAAGGAAAGCAAAACCGGCTCTGACCGCCAGCGCCAAAGGCGGAAACAGCAGGCGCTACTTCACCGCGCGTTCCGGTCATCGGAACACGAGGCCGGAGAGCCGGCAAAGCGGCAAGAAGCGGAGATGAGCGCGGAAAAAGACGGTTCGCGCCCGGCTGCATCTGCCCAAAAGATCATCGTCGCCATCGACGGCCCCTCGGGCGCGGGCAAGAGCACCATCGCCCGCCATCTCGCCCGGCATTTCGGGTTGCTGAACCTTGAAACCGGAGCCATGTACCGCGCTTTTGCCTTGAAGGCATTGCGCGAGGGGCTGTCTCTGGATGAGAGCGCCGGGCCGGAGTCGCTCGCGGCCCGAACGACGATTCGCCTCGAGCCCGGCGAAGAGCACAATCGCGTCCTGCTGGATGGCGAAGACGTAACCGCCCTGCTTCGCAACCAGACGGTCACCGACGCCGCGTCGCGCGTCAGCGTCTTTCCCGCCATCCGCGCCTGGATGGTCCGCCTGCAGCAGGAGATGGGCGCAGCGGGCGGTGTTGTCATGGAGGGCCGCGACATCGGCACGGTCGTCTTCCCCGAAGCCGAGGTCAAGATCTTTCTCGATGCGGCTCCCGAAGTGCGCGGCCTGCGCCGCTACGAGCAGCTCGGCGCCAAACCCGAAGTGCAGCCCGCCGAGGTGATTCGCGAGATGCGCGCGCGCGACGAGCGCGATCGCAACCGCGCCGATTCGCCGCTCCGTCCCGCGCCGGACGCAGTCCTTGTCGATTCGACCCACATGACGCTGGAAGAGGCGGTGCGAGCGGCGGAAGAGATTGTGGCGGCGAAGCTGGCGACCGTTTAACGGAGCCTTCAGCTTTCAGCTCTCAGCCTTCCGTTCCGGCAGGCGCTCCGGAGCCAGCCCTGCGAGCAGTCGAAGGGTCCCGATCCCGAACCGGGATGCCAGGATGCATCCGGTGCAAATCGGCTGTTCAACACCGGGCCTACGGCAATTCCCGAGTTGCGGTGACCGCCCGGAGTCTGTACAAGGTCGCCGCTCCTTGAGGTCGCGCCGACTTGAGCGCCGCGGCTTCGGGATACAGTAACTCAGGAATTGCGCAGGAATCTATCTCTGCTCTTTTCCGGGCCTGGCAATGAAATAGCCGCGCCGCGCCTCCAGTTGCACGCCCTCGCGGTCTACCTTCACCTTCAGCCGGTGATAGGAGCCATCCGGCTTGACCCCGTTCAATGAGAGCTCGATCAGATAGACGCATTCGGGCTCCCCGGTCATCCGCCTCAGGCCGGCGTTCAGATCGTTGTTGTTATGGAAGAATGTGCCGCCGGTTCCGTCGGCCAGCTCCTCCATGGGGTTCTCCGCCATCCTCATTCCGCGCTCGCGGTAATCGGAGTTTACCGCGAGGCCCGCGCCCGAAACCGGAGGGCTTTTCTCGCTCGCGGTAAACGCGGTGGTGTACAACCCGCGCGAATCCAGCGCGCTGACTACGATGTTCTGCCGGGCCGCGAGATCGATGATGCGCGACTCCGTCGCCATTGCCTCCTGCTCGACATTCAGGAACCCCGGCGAAACGAGGATCAGGGTGCGTTCGCCCGGTAGCGGCGCGAGCCGGTTCACGAGCGCGCCAATCGCCGCATATGTTGTCTGCACGTCCTCGAGACCCATTGACAGCACCCGCCTGGCAGTCGCATCCACCATGTGTTCGGCCGTGGGCAGATTCGCCTCGGGTCCAAGGTCTCGACCGGCGTCCACGCCCGAGTTGCAATTGGCGAATTTGCGATTCGCGTCCTCGATCGCGACCGGGTCGTGCTTGTTCTCGATCAGGTCGGCCTCGTAGTAATCGATGAGCGGGCAGTCCGTCGGGTCCGCGCGGTAGACAGCATGCGGAGCCAGCTTCCCGAGCGCCTCCTCGAGCTTGTTGCGATCCCGCGTGAGGCCGGTATTCACGTTTCCCGAGATGGAGACCACCGCCGCCATATCGGTGTCCGTCAGTGTACCCGGCAGCGCGGCCACGGTCGCCGCGCGAACCCGCGCCAGGTCCTCGAAGCCAAGGTGGAGATCGTCGAACAGAAACACAGTGATGTGCGCGGGAAATACGACCGCGTTCTGCCCGCCTGCAGCCGCCGTATGGGCCGCCTGCGAACCGCCATTCGACCTGCCGCCGGGGGCTATAGCGCCCAGCCGTTCCATCATGAAGCTTGAGATCATCCCGGGCTTTCCCTCGTCCAGTATCCTGAAGTCGCTCTGGTGCAGGTCGTCGATTGCGTGACCCTGCCGGTCTCTCACCACCACCGGAACCAGGACCCTCCTGACTTCAATCTTCAGGGCAGGCGCCACTGCCTGCGACTCGTTCCCCGCCTGCGCCAGGCACGAGACGCACGCAATCAGGGACAGGCCCGCGAGCATCGCATTGCAGCGCCGGGCAGTGCGTGCCATCACCATGGTCCTTCCTGCTCTCCAACCGGGCTGTCATCAAAGCCCGGCTGCCTGTTTTGCCGGGAGGCGACGGGTACGCCGGAATTCTCCGCTTTTCCCGCCGGTCTTTTCTTCGAGCTGGATGCTGCGTATGACGATGCCCTTGTCCAATGCCTTGGTCATGTCGTAGATCGTCAATGCTGCAACCGCTGCGGCGGTTAATGCTTCCATCTCGACGCCCGTCGGCCCGACGGTTGAGACCGATGCGGAGATGCGCACCCCTCCGTCGACAATCTCGGCGTGCACGCCGACGTGGGTCAGCGCGAGGGGATGGCACATGGGAATCAGCTCCGATGTACGCTTGGCCGCCTGGATGCCGGCGAATCTCGCCACTTCGAGAGGGTTGCCCTTGGGATTGTCGGGAAGCGCGGCCAGCACGGCCGCGGATAGCTCGACAAAGGCCGTGGCCGTCGCTGTGCGGCGCGCGGACGGCTTGGCGCTGACGTCAACCATTGTCGCGCGGCCAGACGAATCGTAGTGCGAAAGCCTGGGCATCGGAACCCTCAAAACAGCAGTATGCGGACCACTTCATCCGCGTGCAGCTTCAGGACGCCTTCCGGAACCACCAGAAAGCAATTGGCGCGGGAGAATGCGGCGAGATCGCCCGAGCCCTGGGTGGGAATCGCCGCGACCTGCGGCAGTTCGCCCGCTGTTCCGCCGAATGTACAGTGCGCGGGCACAAACCGCGTGAGATCGGCCTTTCCCTTGCAGTCCCTGGCCAGGCGAGCCAGACCAAATCGCGGGCCCGGTTCCGAGGCTCCGGCCAGCGCGGCCAACACCGGCGTCACGAATAGCAGAAATGTCGCCGCCGAGGAGACGGGATTGCCCGGCAGCCCGAAGAACGGCTGAATGCGCCGGTTTCCCCCGGGCGGATCGTCTTCGGCCGCGCCACGCAGCAGTTCGCCAAAGACAGCCGGTTTGCCGGGCTGAATACGCGCACCGGTAAAGTGGAAGATCGCGCCGGCGCGGGCCAGAGCCTCTTCCACCAGGTCGAACTTTCCCGCCGAGACGCCGCCGGAAACGACGAACAGGTCGGCCTTCTCCGCGCGGCCGATTGCCATATCAAGTGCCTCGGCGTCGTCGGCGGCTTTGGGCAGAAGCACCGGCTTGCCGCCGGCCGCAGTGACCAGGGCCGCCAGCATGGGGGCGTTGGAGTTGCGAATCTGTGCCGGACCCGGAGGGGCCTCGACGGGCACCAACTCGTCGCCGGTGGTGAGAATCGCCACTCTGGGACGGGCAAATACCGGCACGGCCGCGTAGCCGCAAGACGCAGCCAGCGCGATCTGCGGCGGCGCGAGACGGGTTCCGGGAAAGAGCACTTCGTCGCCGCGGCGCGCTTCGGCCCCGCGGGGAACGATATTCTCCCCTGCCTCGACGCCGCGCGATTCCGCCAGGCGAATATTCCCGCCGGCAACCTCGACGTGTTCCAGCATCACCACGGCATCCGCGCCCTCGGGAACCGGCGCGCCCGTCATGATCTCCCAGGCCGCGCCCCGAGGCAGCGGACCACGGGAAGCGTGAGCCTCGCCGGCGCGAATGCTTCCCACGATGCGCAGGCTCTGGTGCGCTGCGGCTTCCGCGGCGCGGCAGGCGTAGCCGTCGCGCGTGGAGCGGTCAAAGGGAGGAAGATCGCGGTCGGCATGCAGCGGCCGGGCGAGAATGCGGCCCGATGCGAGTCCCAGTTGCAGCTCTTCGATCGCCCGGCGCCGCGAAGCGAATTCGCGCGCCTTGGCCGCCACAGTTTCCGCAACTTCGTCGTAGCTGCCCAACCGCGGGCTCATGCACTGGATTGTAAAAGGGATCGGCGCACGCCGCGCGATGCCGGATCTGGTCCACGGAAAAAGGGCGCTCCCGGCACAACCGGGAACGCCTTTTTTCGACAAACGGCAGCCCGGGGTCTCAGCTTTTCTTGCCCGCCTTGTAACTCGAGCTGATCTTGGTCCCGGACTGTTCCAGAATCCCCTTCGCATCGGCGGCATAGGGGCCATCGGGGGCCAGTTCCAGGTACTTCTGGTAGGCTTCGGCGCAGCCCGGCGGCAGAACGATCTTCTGGGTTTTGGGATCGACCGTGGCCTTCTGCACCAGGCCCTGCCCGATGATGTAGTAAAGAACCGGCTGGTTGGGATCGGCCTTCAGCGCTTCGTTGGCCGCCGCGACCTGGGCGTCGGCATTGTTGGTCTGGAAAAAGATCACGGCTTCGTTGCGCAGATAGAAGCCCGCCTGCGTGGGATTGACCTTGGCCGCCTCGTCGAAGGCCGCATTCGCATCCTGAACCTTGCCGGCGCGGGCATACACCTCGCCCAGGCCTGCGTTGGCCATGCCCTGGATGGCGATATTGGGCTTGGCCTGGGTTGTCTGCATGGCCAGCGCCTTCTTGAAGGAGTCCTCGGCTTCGTCGTATTTCTTGAGCCCGACCTGCGCCTGGCCCAACTGCGCCAGCAGGATCGAACCATCGACCTTGGCGCCGGACTGCTGCAAGGCATCCACGTCCTTCTTCATAAGAGTTTCGACTTCGCCATATTTGGCGGCCTTGATCTCCGCCGTCTTGGCATCCACATCGGTCCTGGACGCGCTGGCGCCAAGCTGCTGGGCGGCGGCCGTCGCCGCCGTATCCGCATCCTTGATATCCTGGGTCACCGTCCTCAGGTCGGAGTTGACCGCCTTGATAACCGCATTGGCCTTCATGGCGTCGGAGTTGTGCTTGCGCAAATCCTCCAGTTGCTTCTGCTGGTCCGGAGGCAGCTTGTCAATAAACTCCTTGCGCGACATGTCGAAGTCCTGGGCCGTGTCCTGGCCGGCCACGATCTTCACGTCGTTGAACGAATCGACCATCTTGTCGGGCGGAGTATCCGGCTGGCGGTAGATCGCCATGTAGCTGCCCGGGGCGATGTCACTGCCGGAGTAAGTGCCGTCGGAGCCCACGGGAAAGCTGTATTTCGCCGAATGGCCGCCATCGATCGACAGGCTCACCGTGCCGTTGGTCTGCGGGGCTCCTGTGGGATTGGTGACCGTGCCGTGGATCTTGCCGTTGGTCGCGAGCGCGGGCATTTGCGCCAGAGCCGGCCAGGCGGCGAATGCCAGCAGTGCGGCCACTGCGGGAAGGCCAAACCAATGTGAACGGTTGCGTTTCATATTCATCTCCTTGAGAGTTGCGCAAGCGGAGAGAAGCCTGCGCGCCCTCGTGCTGAATCTCAGTTGACGAGACTCCGCGGGCGTTCCCGGAAGCTGAGTTGGCCGGTTGCCTCTCATCGCAGGAACATCCTCCGCGGAATCCGCTTCCGCGGATCGCTCGTTCGCACGACTCAAGTTAAATCCAATCCACTCCACATGACAAGGGCGGCCGGCACCCGGCCTTCGGCCGAAAGCACTCTCATCGCAGAATGCGGGCCGAGGGTCCGCTTGTGGCATGCATCACATCCTACAATGTGAGAGATGCCTGTTTCGATCCGCACAGCCACAGCCCAGGACGTTTGCGGGATTCTCGGCTTTATTCGCGCTCTGGCCGAATACGAGCGGGCGCCGGATGCCGTGACCGCGACCGCGGCCGATCTGCTGCGCGACGGTTTCGGGCCGAACCCGTATTTCCAATGCCTGATTGCCGAGCTCGATGGGCAGCCGGCGGGATTCGCCTTCTACTTCTTCGATTACTCCACGTGGCTCGGCCGGCCCGGACTCTATCTCGAAGACATCTTCGTGCATCCCGAATTCCGGGGACGGGGCGTGGGCAAGGCGCTGCTCAAGCGGGTCGCGACGATCGCCGTCGAAAAAGGCTGCTGCCGGCTGAAGTGGGAGGTTCTCGACTGGAACACTCCGGCCATCGATTTCTATCGCGCCATGGGAGCGGAGTTCCCGGCCGAGTGGCTGAACGTGCTGGTTCGCGGCGAGGCGCTGCTGCGGCTGGCAGGACGAGTGGGAGGCAAGTCCGAATCACAGACGCGAGCCGGGGACGGATCCGCCGTGGAGCCCGACGATGCGCTCGCGGAGGCGGCCGAGTGAGAATCCGCGTCATCGGCGGAGGGCTGGCCGGACCCGAAGCGGCGCTCACTGCGGCGCGATTCGGCTGCGACGTCGACCTTTACGAGATGCGCGCGATGGTGGATGGCAAGCCGCGCCTTACGCCCGCGCACCAGACCCTCGAATTCGGCGAGCTGGTCTGCTCGAATTCCCTGAAGAGCGAATCGCCCCATACCACGCCATGGCTGCTCAAGCAGGAGATGCGGCGCGCGGGCTCGGCCTTGCTGCGCATCGCCGACGAAACGGCCGTACCCGCCGGTCATGCGCTGGCCGTGGATCGTGTCGAGTTTTCGCGGCGCATTTCGCGAGCCATCGATGCCGAGCCGCGCATCCGAGTGATCCGCGAGGAAGTGACGCGGCTCGATCCCGGGGCCGGTCTCACGATCATAGCAACGGGGCCGCTGACTTCGCCGGCACTGAGCGCAGAGATCGAGCGCCTGACCGGCTCGGGGCATCTGGCGTTCTACGATTCGATCTCGCCCATTGTCGATGCCGAATCGATCGACATGAGCCGCGTGTATTTTGCCGCGCGCTGGGACAAGGGCACGGCCGATTACATCAACTGCCCGATGGATCGCGAAGAGTACGACCGGTTTGTCGATGCGCTGCTCGCCGCCGAGCCGGGCGAATCCAAGGAATGGGAAAAACTTGAATACTTCGAAGGCTGCCTTCCGATCGAAGTGCTCGGCCGCCGCGGACGCGATACGCTGCGCTTCGGGCCGATGAAGCCGGTGGGCCTGCGCGATCCGCGCACCGGCCGCACGCCGCATGCCGTAGTACAACTGCGCAAGGAGAATCTGCGCGCCGACAGCTACAACCTGGTGGGGTTTCAGAATCACCTCAAATTCGGCGAGCAGGCGCGCGTGCTGCGCCTGATTCCCGGCCTGGAAAACGCGCGCTTTCTGCGCTACGGGCAGATCCATCGCAACACCTACATCTGCGCGCCGGCGCTGCTCGATGATTGCCTGCGATTCCGCAGGGAGCCGCGGCTGATGGTCGCCGGGCAGCTCTGCGGCGTGGAAGGCTACACGGAGTCCATCGCGACCGGGCTGCTGGCCGGCCTGAATGCGGCCTCGATCGCGCGCGGCGAGGAGCCTGTTGCTATTCCGCGCGCTACGGCGCTGGGCTCGCTGGTTCACTACATTACCCACGCCGACGCGAAGGACTTCCAACCGGCGAACATCACCTTCGACCTGCTGGAGCCGCTCGACGAGGAGACGCGGCGACGAATTCGCGACAAGAAAGAGCGCCATCGGGCGCAATGCGAGCGGGCGCTGGCGGCGTTCGATGCGTGGTGGGCGGGTCGAAGCGAGGTGAGATCTTCGCACCAGCATAGATCGCAGGAATTGCCGGTTTGAAGATTTGCGGGCACTCTGGAAGAAGGTCCATGGCACAACATAGGGTGCTCAGTAGCGAACAGGGTATTCAAAGGGCGATAACGAAAAGCTCATCACTCCGAGACGAAGCCATTGTGGTTGCAGCGCGTCTTGAGACGAAGGCTCGTGATCGCAGGCTCGTGATCGAAATGAGTGATGGGAGCCTGCACAGTTTCTTAACCTCGAGGATTGAGGGCCTGGCACACGAAACGGACAGAACCGCTTCAGCCGTAGAGATCTCGGAAGACGGACTCGCTCTTCGGTGGCCAGACATCGATCTTGATCTTTTTGTTCCCGCCCTTCATCAGGGCATAGAGGGGACAAAAGGCTGGATGTCTTCGCTCGGAAGAGCAGGAGGGAGAGTAACAAGTGAGGCGAAGCGGAGAGCCGCCCGACGCAACGGTCTGAAGGGAGGTCGGCCTCGTACGAAACTGGCTGCATCTCGCTGACCAGAACAGGCGGCAGGTACCGACGCAGAGGTGTGAGGGTTTTCGCCGAGCCAAAAATCTGCAAAGATAGATTCATGACGACCGTGATGAGCCCCACCAAAGTCTTTGCCGACCGGATTGGCCGGATCGAGGTCTCCGCAACCATGGCCGTGGCCGCCGAGGCTGCCAAGCTGCGCGCCCAGGGCGTGGATCTGGTCGACTTCGGCGCCGGTGAGCCGCATTTTCCCACACCGAGACATATCAAGGACGCGGCGATCGCCGCCATCGAAGCCAACTTTACCCGCTACACGGCCGTTCAAGGCATTCCGGATGTACGCAAGGCCATCGTCGAGCGCCACGCCTGCGACTTCGGCTCCGACTACGGGATCGACGAAGCCATCTTCACCACAGGCGGCAAGCAGGCGCTGTTCAACGCCATCCAGGTGCTGGTGGACCACGGCGACGAGGTGGTGCTGCCGGTTCCCTACTGGGTCAGCTTCAAGGACATCATCCAGTACGCCGGCGGGAAGCCGGTCTTCCTCGAAACCAGCGAGGCCGGGAATTTCCGCATCACCGCCGACGCTATCGAGAGGGCCGTGACCCCGCTGACCAAGGCCATTATTCTCAATTCGCCCTCCAATCCGGCCGGCTCGGTGGTTTCGGCCGCGGACCTGGAACGGATCGTGCAGTTCGCGCACCGCCAGGGCATCTACCTGCTGCTGGACGAGTGCTACGTCTACCTGAACTACTCGGGCAAGCCGGTGTCGGCCGGCGCGTTTCACTGGGCCAAGGAACACATGGTGATCCTCGGCTCGCTCTCGAAGACCTATTCGATGACCGGCTGGCGCGCGGGATATGCGCTGGGGCCCAGGCCGATCATTGCCAACCTGGGCAAGCTGCAGTCGCAATCGACGTCGAATGCAGCCAGCATGGTGCAAAAGGCCGCGATCGCCGCGCTGACCGGCTCCCAGGAGTGCGTCTGCGAGTTTCGCGCCGAGTTCATCGAGTTGCGCGACCACATGCTGGCGCGGCTGGCCGGGATTCCCGGCCTGACCTGCACCCGGCCGGAAGGCGCTTTTTACGTTTACCCCAACATCTCCGCTTTCCTGAACACGAAGGCGGGCGACGGATGCGTCCGAACCGCTACCGAACTGGCCACGCGCCTGCTGCACGAAGGCCGCGTGGTCACGGTTCCCGGCGAGGCCTTCGGCACCGGCGAGCACATCCGCATGTCGTACCCGGTGACGAAGCAGAGCATCGATGAGGGCGTGCGGCGCATGCGGGAATTTCTGACCGGGCTGATCTAGGCATTCAAAACCGGAGATGGCGGACGGCCCGGTTCGCCGGGAGCCGCTCGCCGTCAAATCCTTTACCCCGAAAAAGTCTCATTCGTGACTGGGCAAACATGCTGTTTGTCGGGTAGGATGTCTCTTCGATGTCGAAGTCGATCGATTTTCGCCCTGTGATCCTGGCCGGCGGAAGCGGTACGCGCTTCTGGCCCAGGTCGCGCCGCGCCCACGCCAAGCAAGTGCTGGCGCTGGACGGCGAGCGATCCATGATCCAGCAGACCGTGGAGCGGCTCAAGCCCCTGGCTTCGCTGGACAAGACGTGGGTGATCACCAACGAGCACCTGGCGCACGAGATCGCCGATCAGCTCAAGACGGTGCCGCGCGCGCAGATCATCGAGGAACCGGTGGCGCGCAACACGGCTCCGGCCTGCGGGCTGGCCGCCTTTCTCATCGAGAAGCAGAACCCCGACGCCGTCCTGGGCATCTTCCCTTCCGATCACGTCATCGCCGACGAGCCGAAGTTCCTCAAAGCCATTCAAAGGGGCATCCAGGTGGCTGCCTCCGGCGAGAATATCGTGGTGCTGGGCATTGAGCCCACGCGCGCCGAGACCGGCTACGGCTATATCGAGACCGGCGACCTGACGCGCGACGATGCGGCGCTGCACGTGCGGCGATTCATCGAGAAACCCAACCAGAACCGCGCCGAGGATTTTGTCGCGGCCGGCAACTACTATTGGAACTCCGGCATGTTCGTGTGGTCGGCACGGACGCTGGCCAACGCCGTGCGCGAGCACCTGCCGGAGACGGCCCCGCTGCTCGAGTCGATCGCGGCGGCTTTCGGCACGCCGAAGTTCGAGCAGGTCTTCCACGAACTCTATTCCAGGTGCGAAAACATCTCGGTCGACTACGCCGTGCTGGAACCGCGCTCGGCCAAGGGCGAGCACCTCTCGCATCTCTATTGCCTGCCGGCGGAGTTCACGTGGAACGACCTCGGCTCGTGGGCGTCGCTCTACGAATACCAGCTCGACACGCGGCTGCGCGGCGACGCCGAAGGCAACGTGGCCGAAAGCGAAGGCCACATGACCATCGAGGCCGGCAATAACTACGTTTACAGCCCCAAGAAGTTTGTGGCGCTGGTGGGCGTGGAGAACCTGGTCATCGTGGATACCGAGGACGCGCTGCTGATCGCCCACCGCGAGCACTCGCAGGATGTGGGCAAGATCGTGAAGGAGCTGGGGCTCACGGGGCGCAACGAACTGATCTAGATTTGCGCCGCGAGGGATCGGCATCGAACAGTCGGCTGAAGCGTGCGCCAGGCATATAGCGGGGCGGCAACCAGCCGAAGGGCTCCACGCGGTTCTGCGCTACGATCTCACCATGAACCGCAGCGCCCAGGAAAGCAGCCGCAGCTCTGGTCCACGTCCATTCCGAAAACGCTATAGCCGCAGGGAGCTGATTCAGGACGGCCTGCTGTTGGCAGCCGGCTGCGCAGCAGGGCCGTCGGTCCTTGCGGAAGCGCAACCCGCGGCGGCCGGCGAAAAGAAGAGCTGGACGATTGCAAACGACTCGATCTCGAGGACGTTCGCGTTCCAGCCGGGTCTGGGCCTGTGGACCGATGCCTTGACCGATCTCGAGACAGGCACGCACTACATTGAACCCGGCAGGATTCGCAAGAGCATGGCGGAGGAGTTCTCCTTCCAGTGCAATGGAGATCGATGCACGGGTTCAGGCCACGAATTCGAGTATCTGAACGCGGTCGAGGAATCCTTCTCCAGGGGTAAGTCGCTGACTATTCGCTTGCGCCATCGCAACATGGCTCTTGAGATTGCGGTCGTCTATCGCGTCTATGATGGCCACGCGGCGATTCGCAAGCACCTGCATTTCAGCAACACAGGCGCTGCTGCATTGCGCCTGTCGCACCTCGCCATGGAAGCCATCGGAATCTCGATCGGGGCGGAAGACGAGGTTACGCTGCTCACGCAATATGGAGCCATCCCGCGCGAGATCTTTTACACCGGCCGCTCGGAGGACGCGGGGCTGCTGATCGCCAACGGCCGCACCGGCGTGGGAATGGCTGTCCTCAACGAGGCGCCGGGCTGGATGAAGCGCACCGAGATTGGCGGATGGGACGATGCCGATCATGTGCGCATCGCGGCCATGTACGACACCGACCTGATGCCGTTTGAGCGCTCGCTCGGGGCGGGCGAGAGCTTTCAAACGGCCGCGGTCTCGCTGGTTTGCTATCGCAACGGCGACGGATTTCGCGATCCGCACTGGCGCCTGCCTTCCTACACGGCCCAGGTGCTGGAGCGGCGGATCGATGCACAAGGCCCGCCCTGGATCTACAACACCTGGGAGCCGTTCACGCGAAGCATCAACCGCGATATCGCGCTCGAGCTCATCGATGCCGCCGGGGCGATGGGCATGGACATCTTCACCATCGACGACGGCTGGCAGCAGGAATACGGCGAGAATGCCGTCAACCTGAAGTCCTTTCCCGGCGGACTGAAGCCGATCCAGGACGGTGTCGCTGCGAAAGGCATGCGTCTGGGTCTTTGGATCCCGGTTGCGGCCATCGGCACTTCGACGGCGGTTTACCGCAGCCATCGGGAATGGGCGGCGCTGGACGAGGAGGGAAAACCCAAAACCACGGGCACGGCGGCGGGTGAAAAAGCTGTGATGTGCATGGCATCGGCGTATCGCGATGCCGCCGCGGCGCGCGTGATCGATGCCATCGGGCAATTCAATCTCGCTTATGTGAAGCTGGATCTCACCACCGTGTTCAACGCTTACGGCGAGGCGCCCGGATGCTGGGCCAAAGGCCACTATCACAGCGACTGGGCCGAGTCGCTGGGCATGATCTATGAAGGCATTTCGGCGATGACGGCGGCCATCTATCAAAAGCATCCCGACGTTCTGCTCGACCTGACTTTCGAACTCTGGGGACAGAAGCACGTGATCGACGCCGGCCTGCTGGCAGCGGGCGACCTTGACTGGATGAGCAATGTGGACGACAACCAGCCCGGCTCCGCCGGGCCGCGGCAGGCGCGCCAGTTGCTCTACCAGCGATCCGCAACCATGCCCGTCGAGGCCATGCTCATCGGGAACATCCATGCCGGGCCACCGGCGATTGAAGAGAGATTTGCAACCGCGATCGGCTCCGCGCCGCTCCTTCTCGGCGACCTGCGCAAGCTGAGCGCTGCGGATCGCGCATGGTACGGCGAGAAGATCGCATGGTTCAAAAAGCTGCGCCGGTCGGCTCGCATCAGCGAGAGCTTTTTTCCGCTCGGCAGTTGGCTGCAGCCCTCGCCGGACGCATGGGACGGCTTCGTGCGCCTGGATCGAAACGGCAAGGGGATGGTGGCGATCTTCCGCAACGAGTCACAGGATGCCACCGTTGCTGTGCTGTTGCCCTTGATTCCAGCGGGCAGCTATGGGCTGCGCTCTATCATGTCGGGGAAGGACATCGGTGTCTTCAGCGCATCCGAGTGGGCCCGCGGCGTGTCGATCGAGTTCTCTGCGGGCGAACCGGTCGAGATCCTCGAAGTCTTCCCGGCCGGCGGATGAACCAGCGCCGTTGGCCTCGCTTAGAGAGAAGCTACGAAACGATGCCCCATCCCGTAATCAAGTTCGGCACCGACGGCTGGCGCGGCGTCATCGCCGACGACTTTACTTTTGCCAACGTGCGCATCGCGGCTGAAGCGATCGCCGCGTACGTGCACGCGAAAGAGGACCCCGCCAAGGGACTGTGCATCGGGTACGACACGCGCTTCGGGTCGAAGGCGTTCGCGCGGGCCTGCGCCGAAGTCGTCGCGGCGACGGGGATTCCGGTGATGATGGCCAACGATATTACGCCCACGCCGGCGCTGAGCTTTGGCGTGCGCGAGCGCGGCGCGGCCGGCGGCATCATGATCACGTCGTCGCACAATCCGCCGCAATGGAACGGAGTGAAATACAAGGCGTGGTACGGCGGATCGGGCAAGCCGTCGATCATGGCGGAGATCGAGTCGTACCTGGGCAAGCCCGTAGCGCACGCCGCGCAGCCGGCACCGATTCGCGAAGTGGATTTTCTGCCCACGTATCTCAAGGCCATCGAGAGCTTCGCCGACCTGGACCTGATCTCAAAGTCGGGTATGAAGTTCGCTATCGACTCGATGTACGGCGCGGGTCGCACGATTCTCTCCGACATCTTCAAGCGAATCGGCGTGGCGCATGTGCAGATTCGCGGCA
>JASHQQ010000277.1 GCA_030039035.1 Acidobacteriaceae bacterium
CTAAGGGATATGCAGCATATTCCGGGGCCGGTGCGGAAGGGAAGAACACTGTTAGTCTGAAGAAGTCGATCCATTCGCAGGGAACCCGTCCACTGCCGAAGGCCAGCGGAGAAGCATGCCAGTTGTCGAACTCGCCGGAGTGACCAAGGCCTACGAGTCCAAGGTCGCCGTCAACAACCTCAGCCTGTCCATCGAAGCCGGCCAGATGTTCGGCCTGCTGGGGCCGAACGGCGCCGGCAAAACCAGCTCCATCCGCATGATGATGGGGATCACGATCCCCGATTCAGGCGCAATCCGCCTCTTCGGGAGGCCCTTTGCGCGCGAAAGTCTGGACCGCGTGGGCTACCTGCCCGAGGAGCGCGGACTGTACAAGAAGATGAAGGTCATCGAGCAGCTTGTCTTCTTCGGCCAGTTGCACGGCTTGCATGCCGCCGAGGCGCGCAAACGGGCCATCGAGTGGGCCCGGCGCATCGAGATCGACGAGTCGCTGGAGAAGAAGACCGAAGAGCTTTCCAAGGGCATGCAGCAGAAGATCCAGTTCATTGCGTCGTTGCTGCACGATCCGGGCCTGATCGTGATGGACGAGCCCTTCAGCGGCCTCGATCCGGTGAATGCGAAGTTGCTGGAGCAGACCCTGATCGACCTGAAGGAACAGGGCAAGGCGGTCCTGTTTTCGACGCACCGCATGGATCAGGTGGAGAAACTCTGCGATTCGATCTGCCTGATCGACAAGGGCGAGGCGGTCCTTTCCGGCAAAATGCGCGAGATCAAGTCGCGCTACGAGCGCAACCATCTGATCGTCGAATTCGAAGGCAGCCCCGAGTTCCTCAAGAGCGACGGGATCGCCGAAGCCAGGAACTTCGCCGATCACGCCGAGATCCGGCTCAAGCCGCACGCCGACGCGCAAAAACTGTTGCAGGAGGCTTCGGCCATGGCAAAGATCTATCGCTTCGAACTGGTCGAGCCGTCGCTCGAGGAGATCTTCATCTCGACGGTGGGGGGAAAAGCCGATGCGTAACATGCTGCTGATCGCCAGGCGCGAATACCTCGAACAGGTCCGCGGCCGCGCGTTCCGCCTGACGACCATCCTTGTGCCGGCGGCGTTTGCGCTGGTATTTGGCGTGTTCTGGATTACCAATCTCGGCATTGGCTCGCAGCGGCACGTTGTCGTGGTTGCGCCGACGCAGGCGCTGGGCAACGACATCCGGACGCGGATGCTGGAGGAGAAGGGAACGAAGCCGATTGTCGATGTGATCGCGCCCGCGAGGACCGGGGATCGCGATGCGCTCGTGGCCAGGGTGGCGGACCACGGGATCGACGCGATCGTCTGGGTGGAAACCCCGAAAGGCGGCGCGCCGCAGGCCACGTATCTGTCGCGATCTTCGGGCGACTTCATGACCGTGGGCCACTTGACGGACGAAGTGGACTCGGCTCTGGTGAACCAGCACCTGTTGGGCTCGGGCATGGCGCCGACAGATGCCGATGCGCTGGTAAAGGGCGTCACGATCGACACGTTCCAGGTAAAGAGGGATGGCAGCGAAGTGAAGAGCAATGCCATGGCATCGTTCTGGAAGGGCTATGCGATGGCCATCCTTCTCTCGATGACAACGATGATCTACGGCATGAACGTGGCGCGATCGATCATCCAGGAGAAGACGACGCGCATCTTCGAGGTCATGCTGGCCACGGCCAGGCCGTCGGACCTCCTGTCCGGAAAACTCGTGGGCGTCGGCGCCGTGGGGCTCACGCAGATCGCGATCTGGCTTGTATCCGGAGTTGCGATCTTCTCCTCGCCCGCGGCGGCCGCGGTGATGACGGGCCAGATCGAGATTCATTTCTCGCTGATCGAGCTCGTATTGTTCCCTGTTTATTTCCTGCTCGGATATCTGCTCTACAGCTCGCTCTTCGCCGGGCTGGCCGCGACGTGCGAGACCGAGCAGGAGCTGCAGATGTACATGCCGCTGGCCGCGGTCCCGACCTGGCTCAGCTTCGCGATGATCGTGTTGATCATGAACGATTCGAACTCGATCTGGTCGATCCTCGCGTCGTTTTTCCCGCCCACGGCGCCGATCGTCATGTTCCTGCGCATGGCCTCGCAGATTCCGCCGATGTGGCAGTTCGCCGCCTCCATCGGTTTGTTGATCGTGAGCATCTGGGGCGTGCTCCGGGTCTCGTCGCGCCTGTACCGCGTGGGGATCCTGATGTATGGCAAGCGCGCCACGCTGCCCGAACTGATGCGCTGGCTGCGCTACAGCTAGAATCACTGCAAGGTGACCGCCGATCCGATCTCAAGCGGGGCGCCCCAGGTTTCTGTTTCGGGATCTGGGAATCGCGGAGTGCCCCAGGTCCCTGTGTCGGGACCTGGGAAGGACCGATTCACGCTGCGCCAGCGAATTGCCCTGGCCGTTGTTCCACGCCTCGTCCGGGCGCTGCTTTCCATTGTCGGCCGCACATGGCGCTTCGAAGCGATCGCCGAAGAGGGCGCGACGCCACGCATCTTCGGCCGCGGCGCCGGACCGGAGATCTATTGCTTCTGGCACCAGTGCGTCCTGCCCTGCGCCATATACTACCGCTCGACCGGAGCGACCATCCTGATCAGCCGCAGCTTCGACGGCGAGCTGATCGCACGCACCCTGGCGCTCTTCGGCTTTGGCGCGGTGCGCGGCTCGAGCTCGCGCGGCGCGCGCGAAGGGCTGCTGGGCCTGAAGAGCGTACTGGAAAGCGGCAAACCCGTCGTCTTCACGGCCGACGGTCCGCGCGGGCCGATTTATCAGACAAAGATGGGGCCGATCAAACTGGCGCAGATGACCGGCGCTCCCGTCGGCGCATTTCACCTGCAGCCGGAGAGCGCGTGGGTGATCAACTCCTGGGACCGGTTTCTGGTGCCAAAGCCGTTCACGCGCATCGTGGTGAGCTGGTCGCGGTGGACCTGCGTTCCGGTCGATACACCGAACGAAGAATTTGAAGCCAGGCGCGAGGAGCTGAACGAGGCGCTGGAGCGCGCGCGGGTACGCGCGGCCGGGCACTTCAGGAGTCCGACCGCATGAGCGGCACGGCGGATGCAGGACACGGGCTTCGCGTAGACGATTTCGACTTCGATCTGCCGCCGGAGCTCATTGCGCAACAACCGCCCGCAGAGCGGGGATCGAGCCGCATGCTGGTCATGGATCGCGCGACTGGCGCCGTGCGCGATGCCAGGTTCGCCGATCTGCCTTCGATGCTTCAGCGAGGCGATTTGCTCGTGCTCAACGACAGTCGCGTGATTCCGGCGCGGCTGTTTGCGCAGCGAATTGGCGGTCGATCGACGTCCCATCCCACTCTTGACGCAAAGAACGCGCCAAGTATGGGGCACGGAACGAGAAATATAAAGCGAAATGAACCCGCAGGCCGAATCGAGGTGCTACTGACCGAATCTGCCGGCGAGAATCGCTGGCGCGCACTTGTCAAGCCCGGCAGGAAGGCCGGTGCAGGCGACCGGCTTGCGTTTCCTGCTCCAAATGGCGACATCGAACTTCAAGCCGAAGTCATCGAGCGTGGCGAATTCGGCGAACGCCTGCTCGAATTCGCGCCGGTAGAGGACTTTTTCGCCGTCCTCGAGCGCATCGGCCACGTGCCCCTGCCGCCGTATATTCGCCGCGGCGATCTCGATGCGGATCGCGAACGCTACCAGACGGTGTATTCGCGCGAACGAGGTTCGGTGGCCGCGCCAACAGCCGGGCTGCATTTTACGCCGCGAATTCTCGACGCGGTCGCCGCGCATGGAGTCGAAGTCGCCCGCATCTCTCTCCACGTCGGGCTGGGCACGTTCGCGCCCTTACGCGTCGAGCGGGTGGACGAGGTGCATCTGCACAGCGAGCGCTACTCGATTTCAGCGGAAGCTGCCGACGCGGTGAACCGGGCCCGGCGAGAGCGCCGTCGCGTCGTTGCCATAGGCACGACGGTAGTGCGCACGCTGGAAGCCGCGGCTCTGCGCGCGGCCAGTGGGGAAATCGAAGCGCACTCCGGCGCGACCGACGTCTTCATCTCGCCCGGGTTCGAGTTCCGCGTGGTTGGCGCGCTGCTCACCAACTTCCACCTGCCGCAATCGAGCCTGCTGATGCTGGTCAGCGCCTTCGCCGGGCGCGAGCGCGTGCTGGCCGCGTATCGCCACGCCGTCGGGCAGAAGTACCGCTTCTTCAGCTACGGCGACTGCATGTTCATCGCCTGATCCCCAACCCTTGATCCCTGTTCACTGTTCTGTTCTCTGTTCTCTGACCCCTGATCTCTGATCTCTGTCCCCTGTTACACTCGGAACCGTGCCCGACGCAGCCAAGCCGCCCGTTTTTCTGCTCGACGCGATGTCGTTCATCTTTCGCGCTTATCACGCCATGCAGCGCAGCCGGCCCATGTCGACGCGCTCCGGCCTGCCCACGGCGGCGACTTACGTTTTTGTCAACATGATCAGGAAGCTGCGCCAGGATTTTCAGCCGATTTACTTCGCGGCGGTCTTCGATCCCGGCGGCGCGGTCTTTCGCGACGAGCGCGCCAAGGACATCGGCACGCTGCGCAAGTGGAATTCGAAGTTGCAGAGCTTCGAAGAAGTCAGCTACGACGGCTACAAGGCCAAGCGCGAGTCGATGCCCGAGGACCTGCGCCGCCAGATTCCCTACATTCGCCGCGCGCTCGACGCGCTGCGCATTCCTATCCTCGAGGCGGCGGGCTTCGAAGCCGACGACGTGATCGGTACGCTGGCCCGCGAGGCCTCCGAGCGCGGGCATGAAGTTTTCATCGTCTCCGGCGACAAGGACATGATGCAGCTTGTCTCGCAGCACGTGAGGATTCTCAATCCGCAAAAGGACAATCTGATTCTCGATCCCGCCGGCGTTGCGGCCACGCTGGGCGTGCCGCCGGAAAAGGTGATCGATGTAATGGCGCTGCGCGGCGACACCATCGACAACATTCCCGGCGCGCCGGGCATTGGCGACAAGGGCAGCGTCGACCTGATTGTCGAATTCGGCAGTCTGGATGCGGTTCTGGCGCGCACGGCGGAGGTCAAGCGCAAGACGTATCGCGAGTCTCTCGAGCAGAATCGCGATGCGGTTCTGCTCTCGAAAGAGCTGGTCACCATCGATCGCCGCGTGCCGCTGGAGCTCGACCTCGAGGCAATGCAGACGCAGCCGCAGGATCTCGAAGCTTGCCGCGAACTTTTCACCGAGCTCGAGTTCACGTCGCTGCTCAAGGAGCTTGCGCCGTCGGCCACGGCGCCGGCTGCCGAGTTGATCGAGCAGCCGAACGAGGAGCAGATCGCCGTATTCTACGCCGCCGCGCGAAAATACGGCTTTGCCTTTGCGCTCGATGCGGCCGAACCTGTTGCCGAAGAAGCGGACGACGAGACGGCGCCTGCGCCGTCGCTGCTCGATGCGGTTGAGGCCGCGGAGCGAAAGACGCGCTCGACCGTTGGAGTGTGCGCGCAGGCCGAGAAGGCGTTGTGCCTGCCGCTCTCGCCCGAGCTTCGCGCGCTGCTTGAGGATGCTGCAGTTCCCAGGCGCGTACATGATTTGAAGCTTGCGTATCATGTGCTGGACGGGCTGGGCGTGGAGCTGCGCGGCCCCGCGGATGACAGCATGCTTCTCTCTTATGCGCTGAATCCCACACACGCCACGCAGACGCTGGCCGACGTGGCGGCGCGCAACGGGCAACCTGCGCCGAAATCGGTTGCCGCGGCCGCGGCTGCGATCCATGCGCTCGTTCCCGCGCTGCAACAATGCGCCGAGCAGGACGGCGTGGCGCGCGTCTATCGCGGGATCGACCTGCCGCTGGCGCCGGTGCTGTATCGCATGGAGCGGGCCGGCGTGCGCATCGACACCGCTGTGCTGGCAAGCCTGTCGACACGGCTGGCGGTTGATATCGAGCGCGTCGGCGAGCAGATCTTCGCGCTCGCCGGACAGCGGTTCAACATCAACTCGCCCAAGCAGCTCGGCGTAGTGCTCTTCACGCATCTGGGGCTGCCTGCGCCGGTGGTGCGCGGCAAAGGCAAAGCCATTTCCACGGCGCAGGACGTGCTCGAATCGCTCGCCGAAAAGCACGAGGTTCCGAAGCTCGTGCTCGAATACCGGCATCTTTCCAAGCTCAAAGCGACTTATGTCGATGCGCTGCCGCTGCAGGCCGACGCCAATTCGCGCGTGCACACCACGTTTCAATCGGCAGCGACGGCGACCGGGCGGCTCTCATCGATCAATCCCAATCTGCAGAACATTCCCATTCGCACGGAGCTCGGCCGCGAGATTCGCGCCGCGTTTGTGGCCGCGCCGGGAACGCGCCTGCTTTCGGCCGACTACTCGCAGATCGAGCTCCGCCTGCTGGCGCACTTCTCCGGCGATCCGCTGCTGACGCGCGCCTATCAAAACAACGAGGACATCCACACGCTCACGGCGAGCGAAGTGTTCGGCGTGCCGGCCGAGACGATGGACAAGGAAACGCGCAACCGCGCCAAGGCCGTGAATTTCGGCATCGTCTACGGCATCTCTCCGTTCGGCCTCGCCGCTCAGCTCGGCATCCCGCAAGCCGAGGCGCGCGCCTACATCGATCGCTACTTTGCGCGCTACGCCGGCGTAAAGGCCTTCATCGACAAGACGCTTGAAGAGACGCGCCGGAGGGGGAGCGTGCGCACCATGTTTGGACGCCTGCGCCCGATTCCCGACATCGGGAGCCGCAATCCGAACCAGCGCGGATTTGCCGAGCGCACCGCGGTCAACACGCCGCTGCAGGGCACCGCGGCCGATCTGATCAAGCTGGCCATGATCGCCATCGATCGCAAGCTCGCCGAGCGCAGGTTGAAGACGGTTATGGTGCTGCAGGTGCATGACGAATTGCTGTTCGAGGTGCCAGAAGAAGAATCCGCGGAAGTGGAAAAGCTGGTTCGCGCGGAGATGGAGGGCGTGGTCGAGATCAGCGTTCCGCTGGTTGCCGATCTCGGCTTCGGTCCCAATTGGCGGGACTTGTAACGAACTCGAATTGGCGAGAGAGAATCGATACTTTCGCGGCTTTCATCCAAACAAACGTACGCGGCCGCTCTTCACTGGC
>JASHQQ010000278.1 GCA_030039035.1 Acidobacteriaceae bacterium
CGGGAGAGTTTGCATGCGCTGGTGGCAATTGCAAAAACGCAATGCCGATCTGGAACGCGAGCTGCGCTCCGATCTCGAACTCGAAGAAGAAGAACAGCGCGAAAACAGCGTGCCACAAGAAGAGGCCCGCTATGCCGCCCGGCGCGCCTTTGGCAACACGACGCTGATACGCGAGCAGACGCACGAGTCCTGGGGCTGGGCCGGCATCGAGCGATTTGTGGCGGATGCGCGCTATGCCGGGCGCGTGCTCCTCAAGAGCCCGGGGTTCGCGCTGACGGCGAGTCTCACGCTGGCGCTCGGCATCGGCGCCAACGCCGCCATTTTCAGCCTGGTGAGCGCCATCATCCTGCGTCCCCTGCCCTACCCCAGTCCCAGGGAACTTGTCGGCCTGGGCCAGTGGAGAAACCAGAAGGGCGAGGGTTATGTGCAAACGGGAGTCTCGGCGCCCAACATCCTCGATATCGCCGGGCAGAAGAGTGTGTTTCAGCAAGTTGCCTGTTTTCGTTTTGCCGGCTTCAACATTACCGAAGGCAATCATCCCGAGAGCATTGACGGCATTCAGGCTTCTCTCGATCTGTTGCCGATGTTCGGCGTTCAGCCACTGATGGGCCGGTTCTTTACGGCCGGGGAGATGCAGCCCGGCCATGACCAGGAAGCAATTCTCGGGCACCGTTTGTGGCAGACACGCTACGGAGCCGATCCGGCGATTCTGGGCAAAACGATCGACCTCGACGAAAAACGCTACACGATTGTGGGCGTCATGCCGGCGCGCTTCCGCTTTACCTGGGACCGGGAGATGGGAGTCTTTGTGCCGCTTGCCCTCACTCCCGAGGAGCTGAGCGAGAAGGGGCGCGCCACGTCGCGCGACCTGCAAACGCAGGCCCGGCTTCAGCCGAATGTCAGCGTCGAGCAGGCGCAGGCCGCCATGGATACGCTGGCCGCCAACCTGGCTGCGGAGCATCCCGACGCCGACAAGGGATGGGGCTTCAAGGTCGAACCGCTGCACGCCGCCTACTATCGCCATTTGGGGCAGCCGCTGCTGATCATGTCGGGAGCGGTGCTCTTTGTCCTGCTCATCGCATGCGGCAACATTGCCAACCTGCTGCTGGCGCGCGCCACGGTGAGAAAGCGCGAAATCGCCATTCGCGCGGCAGTGGGGGCCAATCGGGCGCGGCTGATCACGCAGCTCCTCACCGAAAGCGTGGTTCTGGCGGGGATTGGCGGCGCGCTCGGGCTGGTGCTCGCCTATCTCGGAGACCGGATCCTGACCCTGGAGATGACCCGCTATGACCGGTTCCGCGTGCCCAACGCCAGCGTGATCAACCTCGACTGGAGAGTTTTGCTCTTCGCCCTGGGTTTGACGCTGGTGACCGGAATCCTCTTCGGGCTGGCGCCTGCCTGGATCGCATCGGGAACCGATCTCAACGAGTCGCTCAGAGAGAGCGGCGCGAATTTGGCTGCGGAGTCGGGGCGTCGGCGTCTGCACAATGGCCTCGTGATCTCCGAGATCGCGCTGGCCCTGGTGCTGCTCACCGGCGCCGGACTGCTGGTGCGGACCTTTCTCAAACTCATGCAGGTGGATCTGGGGATCGATCCGACCAACGTGGTGACCCTGGAGATCGACCTGCCCCATTACAAGTATGCTGCGCCCGTTAATCAGACGCTGTTCTTTCGCCAGTTGCTGCAGCGGGCGCAGCGGCTGCCGGGCGTCAAGGCAGCAGGAATCGAGCAGCCCGGTTCCGCGGTCTTCTTCCAGCCGGAAGGCCAGGCGCCAACCATCCCGGGGCAGGAACCGACGGCGGACCTCAACGTCGTTTCGCCCGGCGACTTTGCTGCTATGGGCATTCAGCTCGTCGCAGGAAGAGAGGTCGCGGAAAGCGACGCCCAAGGCGCGACGCCAGTGGTATTGATCAGCGAAGCGACGGCGCACCGGTATTGGCCGAATGCGAATCCGATTGGCCGGCACCTCTCCATTCTGGCGCGCGTCTACTCCGGGCAAAGTGCCGGCGCGGCGCAGTCTCTTGAGATTGTCGGAATCGTGAAAGACCGGCGCGGCTACGACCTGTGGGAGCCGCGCGCCGACATCTACGTTCCCTTTGAGCAACACCCCATCGCGTGGGGCAATCTCGATGTTCGAACTGCTGTTCCGCCAATTTCCGTGGTGCCGTCGATTCGCGAAGCGGTGCTGGCTATCGACAACGAGCAGCCTGTGAACGATGTGCAACTGCTGACCGATGAAATTGCGCAGACCTACGGCACGATCGGGTTTCCCATGGCCCTGGTATGGATCTTTGCCGCGCTTGCGCTCGTGTTGTCTGCCGTCGGCATCTTCGGCGTGATGTCGTACACCGTGAGCCGGCGCTCGCATGAACTCGCCATCCGCATGGCGCTCGGCGCCGATCGCGTTATGGTGTTGCGGCAGATTCTCCGCGAGGGTCTTGGGGTAACCCTCATCGGCGTAGCGATCGGTCTCGCGGCGGCGCTCGGGTTAAGCCGCATTATGGCGGACTACGTTTATGGCGTCAAAGCTACGGACCCGGTTACGTACACGGCCGCCACTCTGGTGCTGGTGCTGGCGGCTCTTGCGGCGTGCTACGTTCCGGCGCGCCGCGCCGCATCCGTCGATCCCATGCGGACATTGCGGAACGAGTAACCCTGGCCGCGCTGCAAAGGAGAGCCGGATGAAATGGCTTTGGATGGGAAAACGGGATGCGGACCTGGAGCGCGAGCTGCGCTCCGACCTCGAACTCGAAGAAGAGGAGCAGCGCGAAAACGGCGTGTCGCCGGACAACGCGCGCTACGCCGCCCGGCGCGCATTTGGAAATCCCACGCTCATCCGCGAGCAGACCCACCAAGCCTGGGGTTGGGCACCCGCGGAGCATTCCTGGCAGGACATTCGCTACGCAGCGCGAAAACTGGCCCGGTCCCCGGCGTTTGCCATCACCGCCGTCCTAATTCTGGCGCTCGGAATCGGCGCCAACGCCGCCATCTTTCAGTTACTCGATGCGGTGCGGCTGCGCAGCCTGCCCGTCGTGGATCCGCAATCGCTGGCGCTGATACATATCGACAGAGAAGGCGGCTTTGGCATCACCAAGGACCCGAGTTCGCTCAGTTATGCCGTCTGGCAGGAGATTGAGCGGCGGCAACAGGGATTTTCGGGAGTCTTTGCGTGGGCCGATGCGGATATCAAAATCGGCGCTGGAACCGGGAAGAGCCCCACGCATTCCGTCTGGGTCAGCGGCGACACATTCTCCACCCTCGGCGTAGTTCCCGCTCGCGGAAGGCTCTTCACTTCGTCTGACGACCGGCCGGGATGCGGCATTGGCGGCGCCGTCATCAGTGACAACTTCTGGCGGACGCACTTCGGGCGCAGCGACTCGGTGATCGGCGCAACGGTGATTCTCGATGACCGTCCGACAGAGATTCTCGGCGTCACGCCGCCCCGATTCTCAGGGATCGAAGTCGGCAGGAGCTTTGACATTGCCCTGCCATTCTGCTCCTTGACGAGCTATCATCCCTCGGCGCAAGCCTTGGCGAGACGGGACTACTCGTTCCTGAATGTAATGGGACGTTTGAAGCCGGGTTGGACCCTCACGCAGGCCTCGGCCGCGCTGCACAACATGAGTCCGGGTATCTTTGCGGCCACGGAACCTGAAGGCTACGCGGCCGAAGCACAACGGTTCTACCTCGGCTTTCGACTGCGCGCTTATCCGGCCGCGAACGGGATCAGCACTCTGCGCGAGAGCTATGACTCCGCGCTCTGGCTGCTGCTGGGTATCACCGTACTCGTGCTCATTCTGGCCTGCGCCAATCTCGCGGGTCTGATGCTGGTACGCGCGGCCGGCCGCCAGGCGGAGATGGCGGTGCGCCTGGCCATCGGCGCATCGCGACTGTCGCTTCTGCGCCAGCTCTTCGTGGAAGCTGCGCTCCTCGCTCTGGCCGGAGCCGCGGTCGGGATGACGATGGCCAAAGTCCTGCTCAGGGCCCTCGTTGCGTTTCTTGAGAGTGGAAAATCGTCGGTTTATCTCGATACAAGCCTCGATTGGCGGATGCTGGGTTTTCTCGCTCTGGTCACGACTCTCACTTGCGTGGTCTTCGGGTTGATTCCCGGCCTCCGAGCATCGCAGGCCGCTCCCGCTGAGGCGATCAAGTGGCGGGGGCAGACCGGTTGCGCAGGGCGTCGGCACTCCATCTTCCAGAAAGCGCTTGTCGCCGGGCAGATTGCCATCTCCGTCGTCCTGCTCGCCGGCGCAGTCTGTTTCGTCCGGAGCCTGGCAAGCCTGGCGACCCTCGATACCGGTTTCGATTCGCATGGGCTGATCGTCGCGTCCGTCGATTTTTCGCACATCGCCATGCCACAGCAACAGGATGAGCCATATCTCGAATCGCTGGTTGCATCCCTCCAGGCACTGCCTGAAGTTCGCGCGGCTGCTGCCGCAACCCACGTGCCGCTCGACGGCAGCAGTTGGTCGCTTGGGGTTCACGTAAACAGGATGGAGGGGTTTTCGAAATACACCTGGGTCACGCCCGATTATTTCCCGACCATGGGCATGCGGATTCTGGCCGGCCGCGATTTCAGTCCGCAGGATACGGCTGCATCGCTGCCGGTTGCGATTGTGAATCAGACCTTCGTTCGCCAGTTCCTCAGCGGGCGAGATGCGATCGGCCAGATCGTCCAGACTCGCGCCGAACCCAATTATCCCGCCACTCGCTATCAGATCGTTGGAGTCGTGAACGACGCAAAATACGGCAGCCTGAAGGAGGAGATTCCGCCGCAGGCATTCGCGCCTGAAAGCCAATTCACCGCGAGCGGACCCTGGGGCACCGTGTTCATTCGCGGCAGGCAATCGCCGACGGCCGTTCTGCCTGCTGTTCGCGATAGGCTGCTGCAGATTTCGCCGCAAATCCACACCGATTTCAGCCTCGTCCAAACCGCGGTCAGCGACGCTCTCGTTCAGGAGAGCCTGATGGCCGCGCTATCCGGCTTCTTCGGCATTCTCGCCGTTCTGCTTGCGTCCATTGGACTGTACGGCCTGATCTCTTACATGGTGGCGCGCCGCACCAGCGAGATCGGAATCCGCCTGGCTCTCGGAGCTTCGCGCGGAACGATTACGCGGCAGGTTATCCGCGAGGCAGCCGTGCTCGCCTGTCTTGGGTTGTTGCCTGGCATGGTTGCTTCCGTCTTCGCGATTCAGAGCGCGCGTTCGCTGCTTTTTGGTCTCAGTTCCAGCGGATGGACGAGCTTTCTCGTGGCGGGCGTTCTGCTGCTGGCGGTGGCCATCGTCGCAAGCTGGTTTCCTGCCCGGCGTGCCGCATCCGTCGACCCGATGCGAACGCTGCGATGCGAATGATGAACTGAAGCCCCGGGGGATTCTGTCGTTCCGAGGTGATTCTTATGCGCTGGTGGCGAATCGGAAAACGCGATGCCGACCTGGAGCGAGAGCTGCGCTCCGATCTCGAACTCGAAGAAGACGAGCAGCGCGAAAACGGCGTGTCGCCGGACAACGCGCGTTACGCCGCCCGGCGCGCATTTGGAAATCCCACGCTCATCCGCGAGCAGACGCGCGCCGTCTGGAGCTGGACCATGCTGGAGAATCTTCTTCGCGATCTGAGGATCGGCACCCGCACGCTCTTGCGTTCGCCGGGCTTTTCGCTGATCGCCATCCTGGTAATGGCATTATGCATCGGCGCCACCACGTCGCTGTTTACTGTCGTGCGCTCGGTTCTGCTCCGGCCGTTGCCGTTTCGCGATCCCCAGCGGCTTGTGATGGTCTTCGAGCACTTCCGCGACGCCAGCATGAATGCGCAGGCATTCAATTACAATTTCGTCGCACCGGCTGATTTCTACGACTGGCGCGCGCAGACCCACGGCTTTGACGACATGGCTGCGTTGCGCTACTGGCAGTTCAACCTGACCGGAGAGCGCGGCGAATTGCCGGAAATAGTGCAGGCGCGCGGAGCCACCTGGAACCTCTTTTCGCTGCTGGGAGTGCAGGCCGCGATCGGCCGCACGTTCACCGAAAGCGAAGACCGTACGGATGGAACCTCCGTTCTGCTCACGTGGAGTCTCTTCGAGCGGCGTTTCGGCGGCGACCCGGCAATCGTCGGTCGGCAAATCCATCTTGACAGCAAGCCGTACACCGTCGTGGGCGTGCTCCCCAAGTGGTTCATATGGCCCGATGCCAAGGTCCAGGTGTGGGTTCCGTATAAGTCAGCGCTGCCGCCGGAGATTCTGAACCACCATGACTTTCACTTCACTCTCGTGGTGGCGCGGCTGCGGCCGGACGTGAGCCTGGCCAGCGCCCTGAGCCAGGTAGGAGCCGTCCAGTATCACGAGCATCTTGAGAACCTGCATGCGCCGGTGGCTGAAGACGTCGCATCGAAGACTCTCGTTCAAGAACTCGCGCAGGATGTAAAGAAGCCATTGCTCATCCTGCTCTGCGCCGTGGCCTGCGTGCTGCTCATCGGCTGCCTGAATGTGGCCAACCTGATGGTAGCGCGGTCCGCGGCGCGGCAAAAGGAGACCGCCATACGCGGCGCGCTGGGAGCGCGGCGGATCACTCTCATTCGCGCGCAACTCCTCGAGAGCCTCCTGATCTCGATTGCCGGCGGCGTAGCCGGTGTGTTTTTGTCGCTGGCAGCCACGCGCTGGCTGGTCCGCGCGTGGACCGATCTTCCCACCGCACAGAGCATCCGCGCCGACGGGGTGGTGCTTGGCTTTGCCTTCGTCCTCGTCATTGTCGCGGCTTTGCTCGCCGGGCTACTGCCGGCCATCTCCTCAGTGGGCAAGGGCGCATTTGCCGCATTGCAGGCTTCGTCACGGAGCATGGCCGGCAGCCTTTCGCGCACGACGCTGCGCAAGACGCTGCTCACCGTGGAGATTGCAACGACGGTGGTTCTGCTGATTGCCGCCGGCCTGCTGCTCAAGAGCTTCTGGCGCCTGCAGGCGTCCGATCTGGGCTGCGCGACCGATCATGTGCTCACCATGAGCTACAGCCTTCCCCAACAGAAATACGACAGCCCTCAAAAATTCGACGAATTCAACGAATCCTTGCTCGAACGGGTGCGTTCGATGCCCGGTGTCCGCGCCGCCGCGCTGGTGTCGACTGTGCCTGGAGCGGGAATGTGGGAAGACGACGCCTTCACCATTCCGGAGCATCCACC
>JASHQQ010000279.1 GCA_030039035.1 Acidobacteriaceae bacterium
CGTGAACGCCGCGAACTCACTCGCGTAGAGATTTCCGGTCGCGCTGTAGCCGAATTTGTCGTTGCCGCTGATCGTGGTCATCCCCATAACGGGAAGGTTCATGCCGTGATAGTTGTAATTCACGCCTCCCGCCACCGATTCGCCCAAAAACGTCAGCTCGCCGTTGGACTCCATCTTGTAAGACTGCAGCGCGCTGCACGGGTTCTGTACTTCGTTGTCGCCGGTCGACAGCAGCACATAAACATATTTTCCGGTGTGATCGAAGAGCGCGCCGCCCAGATTGGTGCCGCATCCGGAGCCGTCGTTCTTCACCGTGCTCACTTCGAACTTTTGCTTGCCCACGGCGCCATCGGCTTCGATGGGGTAGATGAACACCGAGCTTGTCCCCACGCTCACCATGTAGGAGCTGTTGATCGCTCCCATCTGACCGGTGTCCGCAAACAGCGAGCCTTTCACTTGCGTGAGCTTCCCGGTCGACGACGCGGAGAAGACATCGATGCCTTTCCTGGTTTGCACATACACATTAGCCACCGGAGAGCTCGTAGCCGTGGCACTTTCCTCGGACGCTTGCGCAGTTGCGAACTGGGTGGAGGCGACCCCGGCCGAAACAAAGGCCAGGAGGAATGCGGGGACAACTCTAAAGGAGATAAAAGTTCCCCTGGGTCCAGGAGAAAAGATTGGATGCATATGTGGACCCCCAGGTCCAGAGAATTGGAGTGGCGCTTTGCGCGGGCTGGTTGCCTTTGTTCAACGGCCGTGTTTGCCACATCGATGATTCTGCCTGCTCGATGAAAAGCCCTTGGCTTCCCAAAGCGCCGGCAACTCAGGTCCGGGACTCTGCCGCCGCGGGCAGCACCTCATATGGCCGCATCATCTCGTTGTCTTCGTGCTCCAGGATATGGCAGTGCCAAACGTAGCGGCCGGCATAGCCCTCGAAGCGGGCGATAATGCGCGTCACCATCTGCGGATGCGCGCTCGCCGTGTCTTTCCAGCCTGATTCCGCCGGCGCGGGCGGAATGGGCGCGCCAATATAACGAAGTTCGCCGGTCTTGAAGTAAAGGAACTGATCGAAGGGACGGCGATCGAGGATCTGGAATCGCACAAGGTGCAGATGAATCGGGTGCACGTCCTCGGTGAGGTTGATCAGGCTCCAGATTTCGACGGTGTCGAGCGTGGGCGTTTCGGTCACCGGCATGTCCCAGTGCTTGCCGCCGAGCAGCATCGTCATCGACTCGCCCTTGGGACTCTTGTACTCGCGCAGCGTGAGCTCGCGCGTGCGCGCGGCAGCGGACTCCGGTATGGCGACGACGGGCCGCAACTTCGCCGGCAAGGAACCACCTGGCGCGGCAGTCCCGTGGGCGACGCGAAACTGCATGATCTCCTCGATCTGCGCAGTCCTGAGAACGATCTCCTCGCCGGCGACGCTGCTGAAATCGATCGCGAGATCGACGCGCTCGCCGGGCGCGACAGAGACGATCTTCGCCGCGACCGGCGCGGGCAGCAATCCCTGATCGGTGCCGATCTGCGCAATGGTCTGACCATTGGAAAGCGACAAGTTGAAGGACTGCGCATTCGATCCGTTGAGCACGCGAAAACGGTAGAGCGCGGGCTCCACTTCCAGATACGGGAACAGCTTGCCGTTGACAAGAGTGGCATTGCCGTATATTTCAGGGACCCACGGCGCCGCCGGATCGGGCGAGACCTCATAGCTGAGCTGGCCTTCGGTCGTAAAGGCGCGATCGCAGAGCACCAGCGGAATCTCGCGCTCTCCGCGCGGCAGACCGAAACTTTCTTCGGTTTCATCGCGAACAATGTAAGGACCGAGCAGGCCCGCATAGATATTGAGCCGGTTGATGCCCATGGCGTGATCGTGGTACCAGAGCATGCACGCGTCCTGCCGGTTGGGGTAGTGACAAACGGCCGATTTTCCCGGCACGAACCATGCTTCGGGATAACCGTCGCTCTCCGGCGGCGCTTTGGCGCCGTGCAGATGCACGACGGCGCGCACGTCGGCCTTGTCGCGCTCGGCGCCGTGCAGATTGTGATCGATCGTGAAGAGGTGCCGCTGCGGCAGATTGTTGATCCATTCGACCAGCACGCCGTCGCCGCTGCGGACTTCGATAATCGGCCCCGGCGACGCTCCATTGAATCCCCACTGTCGCGTCGGCGGCAGATCGCGATGCACGCGCGAGGCGAATTCGCCCATCGTCATCCGGTAATACGCAAACTCCGCTTTGGGATTCGTTGGGCTCGGCCGCTTGGCGGCCGGCCGCACGACCTGAGGAATGGGCAGCGGGTCGACGTAGCGCTTTAGCTTGCCCGGATCGAGCACCGGCGGCGCATGAGTCGTGCTGGGCGGGGTCGCGGATTGCGCCACCATTCGCAATGGCGCGGCGCAAAGCCGCGGAGGCACCACGCGGGCCGCGACCATCATTCCGCTCTTCGTTGCAAACTCGCGGCGCGAAAAGAGAATCGGTTTTTTGCGAGTCAACAGGCGCTCCGGTTTCACTGCTCCTATCAAAACACGGCGGCGGACGCCGTAAGCGTCCGCCGTGTTTTCATCGTTGTTCTTCTTCAGCCCGCGCGTCGGGTTATCGCAGCGGGAAGTGGAACGGCAGTCCGGGGAATTGATTCACGGGCTCGCCCGTGGAGGGATCGAGGAACAGCCGGTCGGTGCGGAAGAACGGCCGGTTGAAGTCGAACATGTCGTCGATCGAACCGGCGATGGTATCGAAGTAGCCGGGCCCGAGGCGCTCGCCACCGAGCCAGTTGTCTTCGATAAATCGCACCACCGACGACTGGTCGATCACGGTGTGGGAGACATAGTTGTCTTTCGACCACGGAGAGATGACCATGAAGACCAGCCGCGGCCCATAACCGCAACGGCCCTGGGCGTTCGGCGTCGTCGTCGGATCGATGCCGGGCAGGTTGGCAGTCGCACCCGAGCCGCAGAGCCCGGAGCCGGTCAACGCATCGGCCGGCGTCTGCGACTGGTTGACCATGGGGCCGATCTGGTGGTCATACCAGCCGTCGGAGTCGTCGTAGGTGATGATCACCGCCGTGTTCGGCCACTCCGGCTGCTGTTCGAGGAAATTGATGGTGTTGACGATGAAGTTCTGCTCGTCCAGCGGATCGCTGTAGCCGGCATGCCCGTCCTCGTAGCCCGGCGCCTTCAGATACGACACGGCGGGGAAGTTCCCGGCCTTCACGGCATCGAAGAAGTCGTGAACGTCGTACTGGTTGTGCGCGGCCGGATCGTTCGGCGTGCCGATGGCTGACACCGAACTGGGCCGGGTGTGCGCCAGGTTTTGCGTCGAGGCAAAGTACTGGAAGGGCTGGTGGTGGGGAATGTAGTCGGTCTCGGTGACGCCGGTGACCGTGGACGTGGTGGAGCGGGCGCAGCCGGTGGTGTTGGTGGCCGTATTGGTGATCGTCAGATCGAAGCCGCCCTGGAAGAATCCCCAGGAGATGCCGGCCGAGTTCAGCAGATCGCCGATGTTCTGGCCGGTCATGGAGACGTTCTTGGTCTTCGAGGAACAAAGATCGCCCGCCGGATCGGCGTCGCTGATCAGCGTTTCGGAGCCTCCGCCGCCGTTGACGATCGTCGAATTGTTCACCGAAACCGTCGTCGAAGTCACGCCGTTGGTCTGGCCGGAGATCACTTCAAGCGCGCCCGGCGTCGACGGGCCGAAGGTCGAGCCGTACATGTTGTCGCTCATGGCGAAATGCTGCGCGTAGTTCCACAGCCCGGTGACCGTGTTGCCATCGAAGTAGCCCATGGTCAGCGCGGTGGTGGTGACCGCGGCCGGAGGAGCGGCGGGCGGAGGTCCTTCCGTGCCCACGGAAAGCGGGAACAGATCCATCATGCCCGCGTCGAAGGCCATTTGTTCGGGCGTGTAGTCATGATCCTGGTCGGCGGTCGCAGCCTGCGTGCGATCGAGCCGGAACGGGTTCGCGGCAATGCTCACCGCGCCGCTCTTGAACGTGAAGTTGTTGGCCGTGTTGAGCGAGTTCGGATTGTGATTCTGAAGCTCGGGTGTCAATCCGTTCACCGACGGCGTGCCCGGGCGCGCGTGGAAGGCCGGTTCTCCAGCCGGATTGGTCGCGACCGGATAGGTGCCGAAATAATGGTCGAAGGAAATGTTTTCCTGGAAGATCACAACGAGGTGCTTGATCGGGGTTGCGGTCTCGCTATATTGGCTGCGCGGCGCTGCGGCCGCCAGGCCGGGGCTGGGGAGCGTACCGGCCACGAGCAACGCGGCAAGGGACGTTGCGGCAAGTCTTTGCATTCGACCTCCTGATTCGCCGTGGGAAGAGCGGCGACTTGAGTGGTTGTAGGCGATCCAGATGAAAGCCCGTTGAATGGCAGGTGACAGCGAAGCGAATTCCCCCCTCGCGGAAGACGCCCGCCGCAAAGCGGAAGCGAGGACAAGCGCCGCAGACCAGGATGTTTACCGGAACGCCGTGTTTCGTGCCGATCGTCGCCATTTTGGAGAAAATGGTCCGGCTTCCGAGTTGGCGACGACGAAGCCGTCTTGACTGCCTCCTGCGTTCGCAGCCAATATGTTTCGTTGACCGGGCTCATCCCTCCAGAAGCCGGAGGATATTGGATCATGAATTGCTTCTTTCGCTTAGGCTTGCTCCTTCCCTTCGCTGCTTGCGCGAGCGGTCTCATGCTTGGGCAACGTGCTGCGCCGGCGAATGAACCGACAAAAACTCCCTGCATGGAGTCCTTAAGTGACCAGGTGTCGATCTACACCGCGGGCAAGCCCTTCTTGGCCACTTGGAGGCGCGCTACGATCTGGACCCGCTCAGACGGTACGGACTCTACCGAGGAGCTGTTTCTCTTCAAGATGGCAAGGGATTCATCCGGGAAGAAGCTCTATGAGGAGCAGAGCTTGTCCAGAGAAGTCACGGGCAGGGTTCCCGATTTAAGCATCTCTTTGGATGACCCCTTAAGTGGGACTACGCTTACCTGGTCCGATCAGGACAAAGTCGCATGGGTCATCCATGGCAACAGCATCCATTCTCCTGCAATGCAGGACCTCTTTCGAAAGTGGCCATGGGTAAGGAAAAATTGGACAGCGACTCTATGCGCGGCCGGGTCCTTCGATGATTTCGAAAAAGGAGAAAGCTTCAGCATTCGGAACTTGGGATCGCGCCGAATCCTCGGCATTGACGCGGAGGGCACTCTCGGCACGCGAAACGATGGATCCGTCACGGAGGAGAGATGGTACTCTTCCGATCTTCGGATTCCCTTGATTATTCGCGTAACTGAGACTGGAGTTGGCACGGCTGTCCTCGAGATAAAGAGCATGGAGCGGGTGGAACCGGACCCAGGTCTGTTCCGCGTTCCAGCAGGTTACACCATTCAGGATTGGCCAATGCCATCCGGCAGGGATCGGTGATTGTCGGGCCCATCGGTAGCTCGGAGCAGATCGCCAGGCATACCATTCCGTCCGCGTTCGCTTGCGTTGCTCGAAGTCGTCGATGAAGTCTTCCGGTGGACCAGGCGGCCGTCGAGCGGAGCGGTAAGCTCAAGTGCTGAAGAGCCGCCGGTTTCCCGGCGCTCCAGCTTCGGGTAGATTGCAGTATGCCAAAGAAATCGGACCGGCTTCCGTGCTGGCGATTCTTCTGACGACAAGCGATTCTTGACTCATTGCGATGAGTTAAATACACTTACACTATAGCTAAGCGGCTGCAAGTCATCGTTCGGGACCCGGAATACCGCGACATCCAGCGCGCGGCGCGTTTGCGCCGCATGTCCATTGCCGAGTGGGTACGGCAGGCGCTGGTCCAGGCCCGCAGGAGCGACCCAGGCCGCGAGGTTACGTCCAGGCTCGAAGTCGTTCGGGCGGCGGCGGCAACCAGACTTCCGGTTTGCCGGCTACAGGGGCGGATTGTGCCCAACCCCTGACGCAACCTGCTCCATTTCGCATCGGAGCAGCGCACCTGGCTCGACTTCCCCAGCTACCTGACTGCAGGCAGTTGGGCATAACTGCAACGGTGTTGGTCCCGCCTCTCCGGCGCACTGTGTTTACGCCAGCCGTCCTGGCAGATACTGTCCCAGAAAACGCCGCGCCAGGATGAATCCGTCCTTGCGCTGCTGCGGAAAGTCGGGATTGTTTTCGGTATTCGGCGCGTCCCAGAACTCGTCCTCGTGCTCCACCGCGATCCCGCCTTTGAACTGGATCTGCAGCAGCACCGTAAGGAACTCCGGCCAGTCTATGAGGCCCTGTCCGGGGATGCGGTAACGCCACCATCCATCCCCGTGAATGCCCACCTGCTGCAGCACCGGCTGGATGATCTCGGTATCCTTGGCGTGCACGGCGAGAATGCGGTCTTTGAACCGCCACGCCACGCGGATCGGGTCAATGTACTGCCGCACGAAGTGCGAAGGATCGAATTCGAGGCCGAGCCGCTTGCTCGGCACGAGGTCGAAGATGGCCTCCATCGCCGCCGGAATGCTGGCGAAATTGCCCGGGTTCGGGTAGCCCTCCCATCCCATCGTCACGTCGAGCCTTTCGCAAACGGGCAGGTATTTTTCGTTGAAAACATCGGCGAAGGCCTTGGCCTGATCTTCCCTGCCGGCGCCCGGCATCCCGCCGCTGAAGGTTCCCACAAACCTGCAGCCCAGGCGATGGCAGAATTCCAGGGCGCGAACAAAAGCGGCATTCGCAGCCGCACGCTTGCCCGCATCGGGATCCGTATGGTTGGGGCCGAAGTATTCAATGCTGACAATGCGAATGCCTGCATTGCGCGCCGTGGCCAGAATCTGTTCGATGGCGCTGTCGCTCAGGCCCGGGTTGAAGTCCTTGCCTGGCGTCACCACCACGCCTTCGTAGCCGGCCTGCGCGGCAAAGGCGAGCTTCTGCGGCGAGTACGGAGTGATGATGGAGAGCTTGGGATAGGGCGTATCTGCCGGCGCGGGAACCTGCCCTGCAGGCCCCTGCGCTGCCTGTGCCGTCGCAGCCTCGGCTCCCGCCATGCCCAGCGCCGCCGCGGATGTGCCGCCCACCTTCAGGAAATTGCGCCGATTCCAGAACGAGCACTCGCTCTCCATAGCCTTCGTCTCCCAAATCTGGCGCAATCGTTCGATCGGTTCGCTTGCCCCGCAGAATTATATAGGGCGCCTCGAACGAGGCGGACAGCATCGAACAGCGCGCTATGGGGCAAAATCCCGTCAAAGGTCACAGTCGGGGACCATCCACCCGCGGTCCGGATCAGGAAAAGATTCGGCGGTAGTTGTCCAGACAAGTTTGCGCGCTTCGGCATTATTATGGGTACGCATGAAATCCACACATTCCTTTCTGCGCCGCATCGTGCTCAGTGTTGCCGTGGTGTTTCTCGCCGCGCCGCTTTTTGCGAAAGATACGCCCCTCGCCACCATCGACTGGCCCGGCACCGGTACACCGGTTCTCCGCTTCACCTTTGGCAAGTTCAAGCAGTTGCCGGGAATGGGTGCGCTGCATGGCTATGTGATGGACACGACCGCTCAGAACC
>JASHQQ010000280.1 GCA_030039035.1 Acidobacteriaceae bacterium
ACGGCTAAGCGCGGTCAGGCGCCCATTTTGGCGAGAGCTTTTCGAATGCTCAGAACCGTCACCGCTGCAGGATTCAATGCGAGCGCCTGCTGGAAAGTCTCCCGGGCCTTGCGATTCTCACCCAGCGTGCGCCACGCCTCGCCGACAAAATACTCTACACCCGCGAGATCGTCGGGCCGGAAGCCTGCCGCCTTCGCAAGCGCCTCCTGAATCCTGGCCTCCGCGTTTGGACGCATGCCGCAGCCCGCCAGCGCCCAGGCATATCGAGCCAGGCGCTTCGCATCGTCGGCGTTCTGCTCGTAAGCAGGCATGGTCGGGCTCTTCGGCGCCGACTGCGCCTGTTCCAGCAGCTCTCTCGCGCGCTCCGGGTCCTTGTTTTGGTCCAGCAGGCAGGTTGCGAGAGCCACCTGAAGAGCCTCTGGTTGTTTTGCGGTGCGAACGGCCGAATCCAGCAACTGCTCCGCCCGCGCCTTCTGTCCGTCGTTCACCAGCGCAATCGCGTACGTATAAAACTCGAGCGTGTCGGCCTTTGGTTGGCCGTGCGCATCGAGCGCCTCGGGCGCCAACAGGTTCTGCACGTCCCTGTACCGGCCGGCGTTGAAAAGAATCGGCCCTTCGAGAGACGGGCCATATCCCGGCAGCCGGGTCAGGATCCGGTTCCATCCCAGCGCGCGATCGTATTCGCGGTTCCGTGTAAGGCCGAAGGTCCAGAATCGGAGACGCTGAAGCCCATGCAGATAGAGAACCAGCGTGACAATTTCGGCGATCAGGAGCGCGCTTTTTGCGGTTGATTTGATGGGGAGAAACATCGAAGCCGCAACGAAACCGGCGTAAATCCAAATCCACAGAGGGGCTATCTTGCGATCGTTATCAGACGCCAAGGGGCAACTCCTTCTTCGCGCCCGCCATCGCGTAGCGGACCTGATCTATCGAGGAAAGACGGGGAATTCGAGGCGATTGTATGCGCCGCGGCGGCGAACGCGGAATCCCCAATTGGTCGCAGGCCTGGTCGTGAACGAGGAATCCGGACCCGTCAAACGACAACGGCCACTCCGAAGAGTGGCCGTCGCGGTCAATGTTGGTGAGATCAGCGCTCGTGCTTGCGCAGGTTGATCAGATCGCCGAGCGTAGTGGTCGAGCTCGATACAGGATGCTTGTGGGTATCGGCCTTGTAGCTTTCCACTTGCACGCGGCTGGCTTCCTTGCCCACTCCGCGCAGGCTCAGGCCCACTTTTTTCTCTTCCACGTTGAGCTTGATGATCTTGAAGTCGTGCTCCTGGCCCTGTTCGAGCTTGGAGCCGTCTTCGCCCGCCTCGGAGATATGGCAAAGGCCCTCGATGCCCTCGGCGATCTCGACAAAGGCGCCGAACTGCGCGGTGCGCAGCACCTTGCCGTGAACCACGTCGCCCACGCGGTGCGTGGCGAAGAAGCTCTCCCACACGTCGGGCTGGAGCTGCTTGATGCCCAGGCTCAACCGCCGGTTCTGCGGCTCCACGCCGAGAACGACGGCTTTGACCTTTTCGCCCTTCTTCACCACCTCGGACGGGTGCTTGACGCGCTTGGTCCAGCTCAGGTTGGAGACGTGAACCAATCCGTCGATGCCGTCCTCGATCTCGACAAAGGCGCCAAAGTCGGTCAGGTTGCGAACTCGGCCCTCGACGACCGTGCCGGTGGGATAGCGCTCGCTGAGGTTCTCCCACGGGTTTTCGAGAAGTTGCTTCATGCCCAGCGAGATGCGGCGGTCGGCCGGGTTCACGCTGAGCACGACGGTGTCGACCTCGTCGCCGGGCTTGACCAGCTTGGAGGGATGCTTGAGCCGCTTGGACCAGGTCATCTCGGAGAGATGGACCAGGCCCTCGATGCCCTGCTCCAGCTCGACAAACGCGCCGTAGTCGGTGACGGAAAGCACGCGGCCGTGTACGCGCGCGCCTACCGGATAGCGCTCGGCGGCATCGAGCCACGGATCGGGCGTCAGTTGCTTGAAGCCGAGCGAGACGCGCTGCTTTTCCTTGTCGAACTTGAGCACCTTCACCTGGATTTCGTCGCCGACGTTGACCAGGTCGCGCGGGTGCGTGAGCCGTCCCCAGCTCATGTCGGTGATGTGCAGCAGGCCGTCGATACCGCCCAGGTCGACGAAGGCGCCGTAGTCGGTCAGGTTTTTCACCGTGCCGGTCAGCACCGCGCCCTCGGCGAGATGCTCCATGGTGTTGGTGCGCTTGGCGGCCAGCTCTTCTTCAAGGATCTCCTTGCGGCTGACCACCACGTTGCCGCGCTTCTTGTTGAGCTTGATGACGCGGACCTCAATCTGCTGGCCGAGATAGCCGTCGAGGTTGCGCACCGGGCGGATCTCGAGCTGCGAGCCGGGCAGGAAGGCCTTGATGCCGATATCGACAGTGAGTCCGCCCTTCACGCGGCTGACCACGGTGCCCAGCATGGGGCTCTTGTCGTTGGCGGCCTTCTCGATGGTGTCCCACACGCGCAGGCGCTGCGCCCGCTCGTAGTTGACGAGGTAGCCGCCCTCCGGCTCCTCGCGCTCGATCACCACGTCGATGGAATCGCCGGGCTGGAACTTCACCTCGCCGGTGTGATCGACCACCTGCTCCAGCGGAACCAGCCCCTCGGACTTCAGGCCGACATCGATGACGAGGTGCTTGTCGGTCTGCTTGATGACCGTGCCGGAGACGACCTTGTCGCCGTAGGCTTCCACGGCAGCCGCTTCGGCGGCCTGCTCGCGCTCGAACGCCTCGAGTGCCGCGGAAAAATCCTCTCCGCTTTCCGGCGCGGCATGCTCCGCGGACAAAACCGCCTGAACCGGCGCGAGGGTTGCAGGCGCCTCGCCGGCCTGAGCCGCGTGAACCGGCTCATGCAGCGTCTCCGGCGCCGCGGAAACCCCGGAAGCGGTTGCCGCGGTCCGCGCCAAAGGCTCGGCTGCGGCTTCAGTTAAGGGCTCGGCTGCGATTTCGGCGTCCGGCGTGGACGGCTCGGCTTGAGGTGCGGCCTCGGCGGTCGACGTGGGCTCGTACGGCGGCTGCTCGAGCTCCGCCGCAGGTTCGAGGGTGGGGGTTTCCAATTCGGTGTTCAGGGTTATGCTCTCGGTTTCAGGATTGAGGACGTTTGCCATCACTGACAGCTCCGCGATTCCTTGCTCCGGCGGCACAAACGAATGCCGCCGCGTTCGCCCCTTGCGGCACGCGATCCGCCGCAAGCAGGACCAGGGACCATTATCCCCCAAAATCGCGCCGGATGACTGTGAAGGCGGCGTCGCTCGCGGAGACGGCTTCCACGCGGCCGTTCGACCGGCGCTGAAAGCTGTTGGTCTCCTTGGGAAACACCGGCAGGCAACGGCGGGCTGGAGGGCGGCCGCAGCTCGCTGCTGGAATCCGCGCAGGAAGCTACGCTCTCAAGTGTAGCAACGCATTCTTTCCTGCGTCAATGCAATAGCTTGGGCTTCGCCGCATCGTCGCCATGCGCCCGCAATCGGCGCAGCGAAGCCATCGCGGGTTGACGCGCCGGGCGATGCGAGCCCTTGCCACGACACGACCCGTGGGAAAGGGGATCCGGTTGGTCCGGGCTGCGGCGCGGCCTCTATACTTCGATGGGCGGCACAAGGATTCATGGAGATTCTCTGGACTCCCTGGCGATTTGCCTACGTCACCTCGGCGGATACCGCCGTGCGCCCCGGCGTTCCGGCGGCGCTGGATGCCTGGAAAGGCGACCATGGCTGCGTCTTCTGCAACATGATCGCCTCCGTCGACCACGCCATTGCGCAGGGGATGAACCGCGACGAGGCCGAAGCCGCCGCGGGGCTGGTGCTGCGCGGAGAACAATGCTTCATCTGCCTCAACGCCTATCCCTACACATCAGGCCATGTGATGATCGTGCCCCATGCGCACATCGACCGCCTGACCGGCCTGCCCGCCGACACCGCGCACGAGATGATGGACCTGGCGCAGCGCACCGAGAAGGTGCTGCGCAGCCTGTACAAGCCCGGGGGTCTGAATTTCGGATTGAATCTCGGCCAGGCCGCCGGAGCCGGGGTGGCGCATCATCTGCACATGCACGCGCTGCCGCGCTGGCCAGGCGACACGAACTTCATGACCTCGATCGGCGAGACCCGCGTGCTGCCCGAGGATCTCTCGATCACGTGGAAGCGGTTGCGCGAAGCCTACGAAGAGCACGAGGGGAGATGAGTGGGATCCTCGCTTTGGCTTGGCCTTGGCGGTAGCCAATCCAAAGTCCGATCAGCAGGGTGACGATAGCAGTAAAAGCAATGAGCGAAAGAACAGCAACAGGGTTTTCCATCGCACGAGGTCTCTTCGCCAAATATACGCCTCAAGCTTCTGCGTGACATGGAAAAAACGCGCCTCAGATGGCCCGTTGGTGACGCAGATGCATTGACGAATCACCCGTAGTACCGGAAGTGCTTCCAGAACTCCGGCCACGGTTCGAGCAGATGGCGGCACACATACACGTCGTTGTAGCCCCCAATCGTGGAGTTCACGATGCCATAAGAGTTCGTAAGCCGACCCGCCCACACACATGAAGCAAAGCTACGATCTAGAAACTCGCGACCCATTTCCAGTGCGATCACAGTCTCCGGCGGCGGGTTGCCGTAGCCGCGCATCCAGTTGGAGTTCATCCCGCTGATGGCAGTGGGCAGCCCATAGGATCTTCCATAGAGGTTGAGGGCGCCGGTCCCGCCTTCGTCCCCGGCCAGGATGCCGAGTCTCGCCCGGTCCCCGGCGGGTAGTGCATTCCGGATGCCGGCCACCGTAGCCGCGACTTCGGGCCAGCCCACCTCCATGTTGAAGTTGCCGTTCGCCCCATCGGCGATATGCCACCACGTGCTTCCCAACGGCGCGATGGGCATGGTGAGCGCCGCGGTGATGCAGCCGCTCACCAGCATCGAGCGCCACGTTACGCGCCGCGCAATGCGAGCCCCTCGCTCGCTCAGGCTGCTCACCCACCGTTCGCCCCACACGGCTCCCGCAGCGAGCAGCATGGGATAAGCGGGCGCTAGATAGTAGTCGCGTCCTCTGGCTGCGAACAGCGCCACGCCGGCAAACACATACATCCAGCCCAGCATGCGGTAGCGTTCCCCATCCCGTGTGCCGAACAGGAACCAAAGCCCCGCGCCCCACAGCGGGACAGTCACGACGTTCGTCGTCTTCCACAATTGGTTCAGCAGGAAGTAATCGGTCCAGCCCCGGCCGATGTCGCGCGTGTGGATGCTTTTCATGTAAGCGAACGAGACAAACTCATGCTCGGCCTGCCAGATCACATTCGGCAGCATCAGCAGCAGCGCCAAGGCCACACCGCACCAGAACCACCCGCTCTTGAGCGATTGCCGCTGCGAGGTCAGAAGCATGCCTCCCGCCACGCCCAGCACCAAAAAGCCCATCGTGTACTTGGTCAGCATGCCCAAACCGATGGCCGCGCCCACTGCGATCCACCAGCGGTCGTCCTGCGTCCTGAGGAGCCTCGCGACGAAACAGGCGACCACCACCCACCACAGGTAGTCGAAGGTTGTGTATGAGAGCGATGAGCCCGAATAGAGGCAAGCTCCGCCAATGGCGACTGCGGTCCCGGCCACAAGCTGCGCCTCGCGCCCTCCGCCCAGCTCGCGGGCGATGAGTCCGGTGAGCACGAGGATGATGCCCTGGGTGATCGCCGGGAAGAATCGGAATCCCGACAGCGATGTGCCGAAGATGGCCAGCTCGATGTGCGCGAGCAACGCCGTCAACGGCGGATAGACCACGTAGCCCCAGGCCAGATGCCGGGCATTATCGAACGACAACAATTCGTCGCGATGGAATCCGTACTGGCCATTCACGGCAAGGTGAAGGAGAGCGATCGCTGCGCCGGCCAGCCACAAGGTTCCGGAACCCGAGGAAAAAGCTTTCCGCCACGAAGAAAGGGTCTGCATAACTGCCTTCGGGGGAAGCCAAAGACATGATACCGCCGGGCCATTCGTCATGTCCCGGCGGCATTCAAGGCAGCATGGAATTTGCGGAGCTGAAGCGCGCCCGCCCCAGGTAGCGTCTGAAGAATCGAAATGGCCGCGAACCGAGTCCGAAGAGCGGCCCTCAGGGGCTAAAGAGTGTGCGTGAGAACTCGGTTGGGCAAATCTTCGGTGTGCGAATTGTAAGGAGCAGCGGCCTTCAGGCTGCTGGTTTCGGCGCAAAACATCGACGTGGCTTTAGCCACGGGTCTTTTGAAAACCGGCTTTATGGCCCTGGGCCCGAGTTCTCACGCAGACACTAAAGCCCACGTTGAATTTGGGACTCATGCGGCACGACTCAAGCCGCCTCAACAAGCAAAACCGGCTTGGCGGGGACTCCGGCAAGTCGAGCCCTGTTACAAAGCATCCAGCACGGCATTCGTCAGACGCTGCCTAGTCCCCTTGCGCCATCGCTTCCTCCGGCTCTGCCGCCTCCGCGGCGATCTCCAGCACCGGGATATCCAGCTCCGCCGACTCCAGAACGCTCTGCGGCAGCGCCTTGCGCGGCTTGACGCCGAGCTGGCGCAGCTTCTCGACCTGACGGATCAGGTTGCCATTGCCGAGGCTGAGCTTCTTTCTCGCCTCTTCGTAGGATTTATTGGCGTCGCGGAGACCGCTGCCGATGGCCTCCATATCGCTGACAAAACCGACGAATTTCTCGTAGAGTTGTGCGCCGCGATCCATCACTTCCTTCACGTTGCGCGACTGCGCCTCCTGCTGCCATAGCTCGTTGACGATGCGGATGACGAAGAGCAGCGTCGTCGGGCCGACAAGCAAAACATGCTGCGCGTAGCCATCGGCCCAGAGCGCGTCGTCGCCCTGCAGCGCGGCGAGGAATGCCGGCTCGACGGGCACGAACATGACGACAAAGTCCGGAGATTCGAGATTGGGAAGGCGATGATAACTCGCCTTGGCCAGACCGTTGAGATGGCCGCGAACACTGGCCAGATGCTGCTTGAGCGCTGTCTTGCGACCCTCGTCGTCGACGGCGTTGACGTAGTCGGCGTAGGCAGTGAGCGAGACCTTGGAGTCGATAACCAGGTGGCGGTTGCCGGGCAGATAGACGATCACGTCGGTGCGCTGCGCTTTCTTCTTGTCGCTCTCGTCGCCGTTCGCGCCGCTGAACGACTCCTGGAAGCTGTACTGCTCGCCTTCGCGCAGACCGGCCTTCTCGAGCAGGTCGAGCAGGATGAATTCGCCCCAGTCGCCCTGCGCCTTGGCCGAGCCGCGCAGCGCCGTGGTAAGGTTGCGGGCCTCTTCGCTGAGCTGCTGGTTCATGCTACCCAGCGTGCCGATCAGCGTTTCCAGCCTGGTGACGCCGACGTTCGAGTCGACCTGCACTTTTTCCACCTTCTCGCGGAACTCCTTGAGCTGCTCGCGCAGCGGGGTGAGAAGGTTGCCAAGCTCATTCTGGCTGCCTTCCGAGAGGCTTTTCGACTTCTTTTCGAGGATCTGGCCCGCCAACGACTCGAAGTGATCCGCCAGCGCCTGCTTGGCTGCGTCGAGAAGAGCCACCTTTTCCGCGATGTTCTTCCGCTCATTCTCAAGCTCGGCTTGAAGCTTGCTGATGGCGGCGGTCTGATTCCGTTCGGCCTCGACCCGGGTCTGCACGTCGCCACGCAGTTTCTCGTGCTCGGCGGTCATCTGCGCCATGGTCTTTTCCCGCTCCTGGGCCAGCGCCTCAAAACCCGCGCGCGTATTGGATTCGGCGCGAACCTGCGCCAGCTCGTCGCGGGCAGCGCCCAGCCCGTCTTCGAGCTCGCGGTTGCGCTGCTGCAACAGGGCCTTTTCGGCGCCCACGTCCGCGCTGCGGAGCCAGAAACCGAGAAGAATTCCCATCAAGGCAGCAAGTCCGACAAAGAGAGCCTGCATCGTCGACCTCCTATGGTTGCTTCGCCTAATGTACGCCGACCGCATGTGATTTCGGAGCGGGATTTACAAAGGCATAAGTTACTATCGTCAGTCCTCCCCATTTTGATCTGCCTTCTGCATCGCTTTTCAAGTTTTTCGTCGGGCGAGTTCGGACGTGCACTGGGTCGTGGTCCTTGTCCCGGGTCGCTCCGCTCCTTCCGCCGGTTCGCCGGCACCGGGCGAAAAGGGCGGGCCAAACTGTTTCGCCGATTGCGGAGCGGGCATTTCAGCGCGGAGCTGCTGCGGGCTCGTGTCACGGCCTTCCTCGAACCATAGCCCTTTGTTCTGGCCGCCTTTACACGTCCCAACCCGCCCAGTAGACTTGAAGTTTCGGGGCTCTTGCGCCCTCTTTCGGCATCATGGTTGTGTTCCCCCGCCGCGGAACAGTATTGTAGGCAGGCGGAGACTGAACGAACATCAAGCCCCCGGGAATCAAAACAGGTTGGAAACAACACGAGGAGAATCACGCATGGCCGTGGAAGAAAAAGTCAAGCAGATCATTGTCGAGCAACTGCAGGTCGATGAGGCCGAAGTAACCCCCGGAGCCAGTTTTCAGGAGGACCTTGGGGCGGATTCGCTCGACGTCGTCGAGCTGGTCATGCAGTTCGAGGAAGCGTTCGACCTCGAAATTCCCGACGAAGACGCCGAAAAGATCAAGACGGTCAAGGATGCCATCGAGTACATCGAGAAAAACGAGAAGACCGCGAAAGGCAGCAAGTAACAGGTGAGCCGAAGAGTCGTCATTACCGGCCTGGGGCTGGTTTGCGGGGTGGGCAACACGGCTCCCGAGGTATGGCGGCAACTGCTCGCCGGCGCCAGCGGGATGGCTCCCATCCGGGGCTTCGATGCCACCGGCTTTCCGGTCACCTTTGCCGCCGAGGTCAAGAATTTCGACCCCCTCAACTTCGTCGACAAGAAAGAATCGCGCAAGATGGGGCGTTTCATCCATTTTGCCTTTGCCGCCGCGCAGGAGGCTATGGGGCAGTCCGGCCTGCAGATCACGCCCCAGATCGCCGACCGCACCGGCGTCTTCATCGGCTCCGGCATCGGCGGATTCGAGATCATCGAGCGCGAGCACGCCAGTCTGATGCAGGCAGGGCCGCGCAAGATATCGCCCTTCTTCATTCCCGCGGCGATCGTGAACATGGCCGCCGGACAGTTGAGCATTCGCTACGGCGCGCGCGGGCCGATTTCGGCAACCGCGACGGCCTGCGCCACCAGCGCCAATTCCATTGGCGACTCCGTACGAATGATCCTGCACGGCGATGCCGACGCGATGATCGCCGGCGGCTCGGAGGCCGCGGTGACCCCGCTTTCGGTGGGCGGGTTCGCGGCCATGCGCGCGCTTTCGACGCGCAATGACGAGCCGACGCGCGCCAGCCGGCCGTTCGACAAAGACCGTGACGGATTCGTGATCGGCGAGGGCGCAGGGATACTGGTTCTCGAAGAGCTTGAATTTGCCCGGGCGCGCGGCGCGAAGATTCTGGCCGAGGTGATCGGCTACGGCATGAGTGCCGATGCTTATCACATGACCGGCATTGCGCCCGAAGGGGCGGGCGCGCAGCGCAGCATGAGAGCGGCGCTGAAAGACGCAGGCATCGGACCGGAAGAAGTGGGCTATGTGAATGCCCACGCGACTTCGACGCCGGCCGGCGACGGCAACGAGTCGCGCGCCATCGAGCTGGTCTTCGGCGAGCACGCGTTGAGCGGCGATCTCAAGGTGAGCGGGACCAAGTCAATGACCGGCCACCTGCTGGGCGGCGCCGGCGGGCTCGAGGCGGGCATCTGCGTGATGGCGCTCGTCGATCAGCAGATTCCGCCGACGACGAACCTCGACAACGCCGACCCCGAGTGCCGGCTCGATTACGTGCCCAACAAATCCGTCGCCCACAGCTTCGACGTCGCGCTGTCGAACTCGTTCGGCTTCGGCGGCATCAACGCCTCGCTGGTGCTGAGAAGGTGGACGGAGTAGCAGAGCTCTTGGCTTCCAGCTCTCCGCTATCAGCTTTCATTTTCCCAGTCTCAGCCGAATGCCGCGGCGATACCTGCGCCGCCCAGCACCAGCAGAGCCCACCATCCGAAGACCGCGATGTAGCCCGAGCTGCGCTTGACCCCCGCGACAGTCGCGGCCCCAATTGCGCCGAGAACGAGGGTCCAGATCGTGACGACGTCGAGCGAGCTCGCCAGCGAGTAAAGTCCCGCGCTGGTTTCGAGCGGGTTCATGAAGAGCGCCGCGGGATTGGTCGGCGCGTAGTTCTTGATGTTGAATGAATCAGGAGCCACTCCGATAAGAATCAGAATGGAGCCCAGAATCGGCTTCAACATGGCAGGCAAACTGGCGAAGACCCACACGGCGAGTATGGCGGAATAGTTTGCCTTGCCTCCGAATACGAAGTTCATCGTACCCCAAAGGACGAGGGATCCCACGCAAAAGATGATGAGGAGCAGGATCGGATTTCCGATAAAGATCCCCTCGGTGAGAGCGATTGAGAATTTCATCCCGGCTTCACGCTGTTCCGGCGTCGCGTTCGCCATCCGCTCCTGCGATTTCGGGCTGAGCTGGATTTGATTCTGGGTTACCTGTTGCATGCCGATTTTGGTATAGACGGTGGCAAAGAACGCGTAGCCAACGATCACATAGAGCACAAATGGCAGCCACCAGGAGCGGCTGTGGTCGCGGATGTCGGTAAATGTCTTCGACGGCGCGGTAAAAGTGTTGACGACGCGGTGCCACTGGCTCAGGCCGGCGCCCTGTTCGGGTGTGGTGGCAACAGGCTGGGTCTGCATATCGCTCATGATTCCGCCTCTCGGGATGCAGAAGTCTGGATCTCGCACCTCTCCCACCATCGGACATGGTTCGCGTCCCGGCGGTTGCAATTTCGCCACGTTGGCGCCAACGGGTCCCGCCTGGTCGAAGAGAGATGGCTTTCGCCCGCGATTGTACATTTGAACAACCGGAAATGGACAATCAATTTCAGGTCAGGCTGCTGGAAGTACGTGGACGGCAGGAATCCGGTTCCCCACGCTGTTGGTCGGCTTTGAGCGGCTCGTATTCATCGGCAGAAAAAGGCTCGGGGTTCCCCTGCCCTTTGGCCCGGATTTGGCGAAGGGCGGGTTCAACTCGCACCCGGCTCCGGGTCGAAGGTGGTTCAGCTCCCACCCTGTCGATCGCTGCGGCGACCGACAAGGGCAGGAGCAACCG
>JASHQQ010000047.1 GCA_030039035.1 Acidobacteriaceae bacterium
ACCTATCCGGATCTCCTGGTCGAAGCCGGCAAAGAGGGCTCCATCTATGTCGTGAATCGCGACCAGATGACCACCGGCAACGTTCATTACGAAAGCGGTGGTAATAGCTGTACGACCGACGATCCCGAGATTCTGGAAGAAGCCGTGGGAGCGATCGGCGGCATGTTCAGTTTGCCAGCCTATTGGAATGAAACCCTCTACTTCTGGGGAGCTGGCGATGTGTTAAAGGAAATCCCTGTTGTCAGCGGGCTTCCCGGTTTCAATCAGGTCACGAGCAATTCAACCACTTTCGGCTGGCCGGGCGCGACCCCGTCCATTTCCTCGAACGGCACCGCCTCGGGCTCCGGAATCCTATGGGCCATCGATACCTCTCAACACGGCTCGGGGCCGGCTATCGTGTATGCCTTCGACGCCACCGACATCAACGATGAGCTTTGGGACAGCACCCAGGCGCCGAATAACCGCGACACGGCCGGCACTGCGGTGAAGTTCACCGTCCCGACGATAGTCAACGGAAAAGTCTATGTTGGCGCGGACGGCAGCGTCGATGTGTATGGCCTGCTGACTGCACCGGCCACTCTCATGTCGCCCGCGCCGGGAAGCGTTTTGTCCGGCGCCGATGTCACCTTCTCGTGGTCGACCTCCACAGGCGCGACCCTCTACGAACTCTACCTGGGATCGAACGGCGTGGGCACGAATAACCTCTATGTCTCGGGCCAGCTCAGCCCCAGCACCACCTCGGTGAACGTGACCGGCCTGCCGACCATCGGCGCCACGCTCTATGCCCGCATGTGGTCGAAGATCAACGGTACGTGGGACTACACCGATTACACCTACACCGAATCGGGAGCCCCGTCGCAGGCGACTCTGAATTCGCCCACGCCGGGAAGCGTCTTGTCCGGCGCCAATGTCACCTTCTCGTGGCTTCCGGGAGGCGGCGTGTCGCTGTACGAGCTCTATCTGGGATCGACCGGCACGGGCTCGAGCAACCTCTACATTTCCGGGCAGCTCAGCCCCAGCACCACCTCGGTGAACGTGACCGGGCTGCCGACCGACGGAAGAACGATCAACGCCCGAATGTGGTCGAAGATCAACGGAACGTGGGATTACACCGACTACATCTACACCGCGCAATAGCCTTCCCGGGCTGGAAATCCCGGGGGCACTTTGCGGTGGTCTCATCGCTTTGGACCCCGTCAGCAGTCTGCGCCGTAAAATAGTCGTGGGAGCACACTGGTTCCACGGGATCCAGGCGATTGTGAACAGCGGCGTGACCATCACGGCGGGCCCGCGGCTTCGAGCCGCGATGATTCTGGCGATTCTCGTCGATGTCCTCCAAATGGTCGTGTTTCCGCTGTTTGTCGAAGGAGCGGCGGCGCCGGCCGATGACGTCCTCGACCTTTGCACCGGAGCAGCGATGGTTTCCCTGCTGGGATGGCATTGGGAGTTTTTGCCCTCGTTCGCCGCCAAGCTGATTCCCGGCGTCGATCTGGTTCCTCTGTGGACATTGGCGGTCGCCAACGTCTACCGGAAATCGAAGCAGATTGCGGTAGCGGTGGAAGGAAGCCGGCAAGGGCCCGCGCCGACAAAGTGAATTCGTTCTTCCCGGCGCGCAAGGATGGGGCACCCATGCGCGAGTTCATTCTCCCGGCTTCGCAAGTTCATTCCTCCAGCTTGTCGCGGCATAGCTCGGCAAAGGCGGCCATCGCCGGCGAGACCCACTTGTCCTTGTGCCACAGAATGTGGGTCGCGATATCAAGCGAGGGTCCGGCCCAGTGCAAGGCCTTGAGCTGGTTCTGGCGCAGCTCGCGGGCGGCGGCAATCGCCGGCAGCAACGCAATGCCCATTCCGGCCGCCGCGCATTCCTTGATGGCCTCAACACTGGAGAATTCGGTAACGTGGGCAGGGCGAACGCTCTGCATGGCCAGCAGGCGGTCGAACTTGAGCCGGTAGCTGCAGCCGGATTCGGTAAGCAGCAGCGATTCGCCGGCCAAATCCGCGGGTTTCACCGTGGCTTGTGCGGCGAGCGAATAATCCGGAGAGCAGAGCAGAAAGACGCGCTCGGTGCGCAGGCGCATGGACTCGACGGCGGCGTTGGGAGCGCGGTCGGCCATCACGATCGCCATATCGAATTTGCCGGATTCCAGTTTCAGCCCGACCGTGGCGTTGAAGAGCGGCCGGAAAATCAGCTCGACGTGCGGAAAGCGGCGCCGGAATGCGCGCAGCACCTGCGGCAGGCGATAGGTCAGCACACTTTCCGGCGCGCCGATGCGCAGCGGCCCACTGGGCTCGGCGCCGTGCTGGATCGCGCGCTGGCCCTGCTCCATGGCCGCCAGCGCCTGCTCGGCAAAGGGCTGAAAGCGGCGGCCTGCTTCAGTGAGCGCGACGCGGCGGCCCAACCGGTCGAAGAGCGGCATCCCCAGCTCTTCTTCGAGGGATTTGATCTGCGCGGTCACGTTCGACTGCACGGTGTGAACCCTCTCGGCCGTGCGCGTGAAGTTCAGCTCCTCGGCCAGGGTGCGGAAGATCTGCAACTGGCGCACTTCCATAATTCCATCTCTCCCTGCGATGGAAGCCATTCTATCAATCAATTGGACGGATACGCCAGCCGGGGCCAAACTGGCCTCATTGGATACGCGCCGGCACACGAAAGTCTCATGAACGAACCAAGGCGCGATGCCGATCAGGACGCCTGTGCGATGGCGAGCGCGCCACACAAGCATCTTGGCGCGGGAGGTGGATATGAACGTTCGTCGAATGCACGCTCTTCCCGGCCATTCCGCTCGGGCCGCCCTCATTCTCTCGCTGTTGCTTTCATTGTTCTCCGCGGCACAGGCCGCTTCGCCGATACCCGCCGGCCACACACCCCGTACCACAGTCATCGTTTTCAGCGATCGCCCGCTGCAACCGGATCAATGGAGATTGCTCTTTGCCGGCCTTCGCAGCGGCTTGGCCGGCGGCGCGGAGACGCAGATGTTGGATCAAGGCGCCGATTTCATTCGCGGCGACGATCTGGTGCCCGGACTGCTCCTGGGTTTCCCCATCGTCGTCTTTCTCCACGGCGACTGCACCCTGGCCCCGGCCGCACGAAGAACGGCGTACGGCGTGCCGCTGGGATGGGTCCATCGCGTCGATGGCCGTATCGATCCCTTTGTTCATGTGGATTGCACGCACATCGGTGAGGTCCTCGGGCCGCAAGCCGCGCGCATGAGCAAAAAGCGGCGAGCCGAGGTCATGTCGACGGCGATTGCCCGCGTCATTCTCCACGAGTGGATTCACATCGTCACGCAAAGCCCGGCACATGCCTCAGACGGCATCGAGAAGGCTCAATACGGTGTCGCCGACTTGATGGGAGGACAATAGAGCGCATCCGGCCACAGACGCGTGTGAGTCGCCAGGTTCCGCGAGGAGCCCGGTCGGCAAAACCCCTCACTTCTTCGCCACGATGCCCAGCCGCTCGGCAACCGCCGCCACAACTCCCTCGTGAACCTCTTCGATCGACCCATCACCTTCGATGAGCACGACGCGCCGGCGTTCGCGCGCCGCGATCTCGCGGTACTTGTTGAGAACGCGGCGATGAAACTCGATCTCCTCGCGCTCGAAGCGCCCCTCGTCGCGGCCATTCTGCGCCACGGAGCGCTCGTTTCGCCGCTGTGCGCGAGCCAGAGAGGCCTCCACGGGAGGCAGGAGCATCAGGGTCAAATCGGGTTGCAGGTCACGGCAGAGCAACCGGTGCAACTCGAGCACGATCTCCGAACCCAATTCGCGTCCCCCGCCCTGATATGCCTCCGTGGAGTCGGTGAAGCGATCGCAGATGACGATTCGTCCCTGGTCGAGCGCCGGCTGGATCACTTCGGCGATGGCCTGTGCCCGGTCGGCAAACATGAGCGCCATTTCGGTCATCGGCGCCAGGCGAGTTCCGCGGGAGTCGAGGGCCAGCGCACGAATGCGGTCGCCGATCTCCGTCCCGCCCGGCTGGCGCGTCACCACCGGCGCGCGGCCAGGAGGTTCGGCCCAGGATTCCGCTGCGGTGTTCGCTGCTTCATGGAGTTTCTCGAACCATGCGGCTAACCGCTTGATCTGGGTGCTTTTGCCGGAACCGTCAAGACCCTCGAAGGTGATGAAAAAGCCGCGCGGCATGGCGTGAGTGTACCACCCGCTCGAAGTGGCAGGACGGACCGGCCCCAACTGTGTTACAACCAGTGATTATTCCGCGAAAGGCAATGGAGCGGCCCCTGCGCTCCCAAAGAAAGCAAGATGCGATCCCCCTCGTCTCATCTTTTTTCTCTCTGCGGCCTGCTCGCTGCCTTTGCATTGCCGCCCGCGCGCATCCACGCACAGAATCTCACGCTGGAGGGCCAGACGGGCGGCTTCATCACTCCTACCGCGTATGTGGTCTACACAGAGAAGGGCCAGATCTTCTCGCACCCGGCCGTGGGCTATCACTTCATCGACGCCTCGCAGGTGATCGGCAACATCCACACTTTCTCGATCGCCGAGGGCTTTGCCAACCGCGCCGAGCTGGGCTATACGCGCTCGGTGCACACCGAAGGGGACAGCCCGCTGTTCAGTCAACTGTGGCATTACGCGGGAATGAACGTCTTCAACGGCAAGTTTGTGGCGATCAAAGATGGCTGGGGCAGTCCCTTCACGCCAGGGCTGGCCGCGGGCTTTGTGGTGCGCACGGGAGACAAGTTTGTGACCGGAGCGATCGACGGCAAGACCTACAACAACGGCGATATCTATGCCGCCGCGACCAAGACGTGGGCGCATCCGCCGGTGCCGTTCCTCGCCAATCTCGGATGGAAGGCGACGAACGCGTCGATCTATGGCATTGGCGGGCAGGCGACGCGCTTTGGCGGGCGTCTCTTCGGAGGGCTCGGAATTCCCTTGCCTGCACCGCTGCATACGGTGATCGTGCCTGCGGCCGGCTTCACGCAGGAACCGCCAAATACGAAAAACCTCGGCGCCGTTCTCTATCCTCCCGGCAGCCCTTCTCATATTCCGACCACGCTCGATTACGCCGTGCGCGTGACCCAAAAGGACCATCCTCATTTTGCCTTCGACATCGGCATCGGGCAGGTTGCGGGAATGATCGGGACCAC
>JASHQQ010000281.1 GCA_030039035.1 Acidobacteriaceae bacterium
GGCTTGCTTTCGTCGCTCAGCAGGCTCGTGGTCACCGGCACGGCGCGGCTGGCGTCGAGCACGTGCACCACCGGCTCGCTGTAATGCGGAGCGATCTTGACGGCGGTGTGCGCGCGGCTGGTGGTGGCGCCGCCGATGAGCAGCGGCAGCTTCAGGCCCGCGCGTTCCATTTCGCGCGCCACGTGCACCATCTCGTCGAGCGAGGGCGTGATCAGGCCGCTCAGGCCGATGATGTCGGCATTCTCGGCCTTCGCCCGCTCGAGAATTTTCTCGCACGGCACCATCACGCCCATGTCGATCACTTCGTAGTTGTTGCAGGCAAGGACGACGGAAACGATGTTCTTGCCAATGTCGTGCACGTCGCCCTTGACGGTGGCCAGCAGGATCTTTCCCTGCGTCCTGACCGTCTGGCCGGCGGCAGCCATCGCTTCCTTCTCGGCTTCCATGAACGGCGTAAGGTAAGCCACGGCCTTTTTCATCACGCGCGCCGACTTGACCACCTGGGGCAGAAACATCTTGCCCGCGCCGAAGAGATCGCCGACCACGCCCATGCCGGCCATCAGCGGACCCTCGATGACCGCCAGCGGCCGGCCCAGCTTCGCGCGGGCCTCTTCGGTGTCGGCCTCGATATAGGCGTCGATTCCCTTCACCAGCGCGTGGCTGAGCCGCTCCTCCACGGCGCCGCGGCGCCACTCTTCGGCTTCCTTTTTTGCTGCAGCCGCGCCCGCTCCGGCAGCTTTCAGCTTCTCGCCAAAGTCGACGAGGCGCTCGGTCGCATCCGGTCGCCGGTTAAGCAACACGTCTTCCACTAACTCCTTCAGCTCCGGCGCAATCTCCTCGTAGACTTCGAGCATGCCGGCATTCACAATGCCCATGTCCATGCCCGCGGCGATGGCATGATAAAGAAACGCCGAGTGCATGGCCTCGCGCACCACGTTGTTGCCGCGAAAGCTGAACGAGATGTTCGACACTCCTCCGCTCACCTTGGCGTGGGGCAGGTTGGCCTTGATCCAGCGCGTGGCGTTGATGTAGTCCACGGCGTAGTTGTTGTGCTCTTCCATCCCCGTGGCCACGGTGAGAATGTTGGGATCGAAGATGATGTCTTCCGGCGCGAAGCCGACCTGATCCACGAGAATGCGATAGGCGCGCTCGCAAATGCGGGTCTTGTCTTCGTAGGTCGCCGCCTGCCCTTGCTCGTCAAAGGCCATCACCACCGCTGCGGCGCCGTATTTCAGGATCGTTGCGGCGTTGCGGCGAAACTTCTCCTCGCCTTCCTTGAGCGAGATGGAATTGACAATGCCCTTGCCCTGCAGGCATTTCAGGCCGGCTTCAATCACCTCCCACTTGGAGGAGTCGATCATGAACGGCACTTTGGCCACTTCCGGTTCGCTGCCCAGCAATTGCAGGAAGCGCGTCATGGCGGCAACGCCGTCGATCATGCCTTCGTCCATGCAGATGTCGAGCACGTTGGCGCCGTTTTCCACCTGCTGTCGCGCCACGCTGACGGCATCTTCGAACTTGCCGGCTTTGACCAGCTTTGCAAACTGCGGCGAGCCGGCGACATTGGTGCGCTCGCCGATGACGATGTAAACGCCGGGCTGCTGCGTGAAGGGCTGCGAACCGGAGAGGCGCAGCGGGCGAAACTCCGCGGCTGCGCCGGCGGTTTCAGCGAGGATCGCGCCGCCCGTCGCGCTCATGCTCCACTCCCGACAAGTTGGCCGTGCGCGGCTTTGAGCGGCCGCGGCAGCAATCCCTCCAGCGCCCTGGCGATCGCCGCAATGTGCTCCGGCGTGTTGCCGCAGCAGCCGCCGGCAATATTGATCAGCCCTGCGCGGGCAAAGTCGCCCAGATAGCGGGCCATGTCCTGCGGGCCGAGATCGAATCCTGTCGCCGAGAGCGGGTTGGGCAATCCGGCGTTTGGATAGCACGAGATCGCCACTTCGGCCCTTTCGGCGAGGTCCTCGAGGAACGGATACATCAGGTCCGGCCCAAGGGAGCAGTTGAGCCCGATCGAAAGAGGCTTGACGTGTTTCACGGCATTCCAGAAGGCCTCGACCGTTTGCGCGGAGATCATCGTCTCGCCGCCGCGGCCCACCGCGGCCGAGATCATGATCGGCAATTCCCTGCCGCTCGCAGTAAGGCCGTCTTCGTCGAAGACCTCGCGAATGGCGACCAGCGCCGCCTTGGCGTTGAGCGAATCGAAGATGGTCTCGACGAGCAGAAAATCCACGCCGCCGGCAATCAGCGCCCGCACCTGGTGCGCGTAGGCGGCCTTCACCTGATCGAAGGTAACGACGCGAAAGCCGGGATCGTCGGCATCGGGCGAGTTGGAGAGCGACACGGTTAACGGCCCGATGGCCCCGGCGACGAACCGCTGCCGTCCAGTCTCATGCGTAAACCGATCGGCCCACTCCCGGCAGAGCCGCGCCGACTGCTCGTTGATCTCCCAGGCAAGGTCGTTCAGGAAAGGATCATCGATCACCTTTTGATAGAACGCCGGATCCTTGCGGCCGCCGTGCTCGCGCGGATCTTCGACAAAGAACTCGCTTTGCGAGATGTTTGTGGCATTGAAGGTATTTGTCTCAATGATGTCCGCGCCGGCTTCGAGAAAACGGCGATGAATGTCGCCGATCATCCGCGGCTGCGTGACCGTGAACAGATCGCCGTTGTTCAGCAGGTCCTTCTTCGCGTCCCTGAAACGCTCGCCGCGAATGTCGGCTTCCTTCATGCCATAGGAGCGGATGGTGGTGCCCATCGCGCCGTCGATGATGGCGATGCGGGATTCGAGAATTTCTTGAATCGGGTGCCGGTGCGGCGTCTTCATATGTCTCCATCCCGGATCACGCTTCGACGGCCCCGTGCAAGACTCCGGGGCGGCGCGGCGCGAAGACCTGCCCAATATCAGGATATATGGTCGCGCAATCGGACATGGGTGAACCGTCACATTGCCGATTTGAACGGCAAAACAAGAATGGCTAAGTGGGAAGACTGACGGGCATGAAGACCCGGAAAGCGTTTCTGCCCTGGGTTTTTGCCGCATACATTGCTTCGTCGACGTTTTGCATCAGGGTTTCGGCATCTCTGCCACCCTCGGGATAGGTGCAGACTCCCACGCTGACGGTGACGAAGACCGGCGACGATCCAATATCGACCGGAGCCGAAACGGCTGCCACGATCTTGGCGGCAATCGATTCGGCCCGGGACACATCGGACAAATCGCCGAGCAGGACAACGAACTCGTCGCCACCGATGCGCGCGACCGTGTCGGTCAATCGCACCGAATCGAGGAGCCGGCGCGCGGTCGTGGTCAGTACCTTGTCGCCGGCCTGATGCCCGCAGACGTCGTTGATCTCCTTGAATCGATCGAGATCGACCATCAGGATTGCCAGCCGGCCGCTGGATCTCTCCGCACGCTGCAGGGCCTCGGCAAGCCGGTCGTGCAAAAGGAGGCGGTTGGGCAGGCCAGTGAGCACATCGTGCTCGGAGAGATGGCGAAGCCGCTCTTCGCTCTTGCGCAGGGCCAGCGTCTGCTGTTCGACCCGGTGCCCAAGCACCACGATCCAGACGAATGCCGCCAGCGAAACCAGGCACGTGGCAACAAGGATTGCCAGTGCATGCCGCGGTGTCCACCAGGAGGGTCGCTCCAGAATGCGGACGTCGTCAACGCCGCGCAGCAGGATGCGCACGGAGCCGGGCCGAAGCTCGCCGTCGCTCAGGTTCCAGGTGTCGGGGCCGGCCAGCGCGTCGCAGATTCCCGTCAGGCGCAGTACGCTGCCTTCTTTCCAGTCCGGCATGCCGCGGCTCGAAGCGTCGGAGGGAAGAATCGCGGAGATGATGACGTTGCCGGAACGCAGCATGAGTTGAAACTCACCCAACGTATGCTCTCTGCCCACCAGTTGTCCGTCGATCTGCACCAGGGCGGCATCGAACCGGCCGCTGAGGGCTTCGTCCGTGGTGACCGGCGTCGGGCGAGGCGAGGGCCCGCCTGCCGCCACCCGAAAGGATGCGTCCTCGAGGGTGCGCTTGTAATCGCGGATCGAGGAAAAACCCACGGCGTCTATCAGACTGCCTTCGGCTACGCTGCCTGCCTGGGACGCATCCATGCAAAGGTTGTTGCTGTCCTGTTGAATGCACAGGGATCGGCCGGGCCACTGCAGTGTGACCGCGCCTTGTACATGGACGCGATGCGGGATCTCGATCGAAGGCGAAAAACGCATCACCTGCGAGAGTGGAACCGCAGGCAGGGCGAAGGGATCGCGCGGCGCGGGCTTGAGCACCCTGACTTCACGAAGTGACGGAAACAGGATCTGCGCTTCTACCATTTGTTGCTTCCAGTTCAGCAGCGGACACGCGTTGCCGTGGAGGCGAATCAGGGAATCAACAAGGGATTCGTAGTTCGCGCCCGGCTCGCGGCGAGTCATGGCCCGAATCGACCCGTCCAGCGAGGTCATATCGAGCGTGACATCGGCCGGGGTGTAGTGAACTGCGTGAACTACGCCTTCGGTTTCAACCCATTGTCCGTCGAGGCTTCCGGAGAGCAGTTGCCCGAACGTCGCTTTGGTCGCGTTTTTGGGCAGTGATGATCTTCCGATCGCACGCACCACGGGACGGTTGATCACCGGGGCAAACTCGCCCGGCCCGCTGACGCCCGTTACGTCGACAAGGTCGCCGGCATGCAGATCGAGATGCGGCGGATGCGAGAACTCCACGAAAATGCTGCCTGTCGCATCTTTGATAAACAGATCGCCGATCGGGTTGATCACCGGGTCGAAGTAGGTCACCACTGCGCGCAGATGAACCGGCCAGGCGCGCGCCGCTTCCTCCGGGCTGAGGTTGTGCACCTCGCGGGCATGGACCAGAGTCCTGAGCGGACGATCCGTCCCCGGCTGGCCGATTGCGGGGAACATCGCAAGGCACAGGGCGAGCAGGATTCCGATGCGGCGCAATCGTGGCGCGGAGATGCGTTCCGGGGCTGGTGCCGGCTGTCCCCGGCGCACAAACACCAAGCGCCAACCCGCATTCAGGAGATACAAACTGCACCCTCCGAAGACTCATGGGATATATCGGCACTTTCCCCGAATTGGCCTAGGGCGGGAACCGGGTTTCCGCGCCGGGAGAATGGCTGGGATCGTCGACCGCAACAGCAATAAAATAAATGGGATATGCAGTTGCCAGCCGATCTGCGCCAAGCCATCTCCCCCTTGCTCGAAGGCGTCTCGCGCACCGATCTGGGCGCGCGCGCCGCGCGCATCTCGGAACTCTATCGGACCGGCGGCGCATCCTCGCATGCGATCCGCGACGAGATGGACGCTCTGGCTTACGCGGTGGTTCGCCTTCCGGCGACGTATGCGGCGCTGGGGCACGTCTTTGCCAGGCTCGAGGAGCGCTGCGCCGGTTTTGCTCCGCGCAGCCTGCTCGATCTCGGCTCGGGCCCCGGCACGGCGAGCTGGGCGGCGGCCGAGGCGTGGCCGGAGCTGGAATCCGTTGCTCAGATCGACTGCAATGCCGCCCTGCTGCGCCTGGGAAGGAGACTCTCCGAATCGGCGGCATCGCCGGCGCTGCGCCGTGCCGAACAGCGAACCGGGAATCTGGCGGACGGGCTGCCATTCGATCGATCCGTCGATCTGGTCGCGATCGGCTACACCCTGGCCGAGCTCGGTCGTCCTCAACAGAAACGCCTGTTGGCCCACGCATGGCGGATTTGTTCGGGGGCGCTGGCAATCGTCGAGCCGGGCACGCCGGCCGGCTACAACCGGATCCTCCAGGCCCGCGACCTGTTGCTCGCCGAGGGCGCGCGCGTCGTTGCCCCGTGCCCGCACCAGCAGAAATGCCCGCTGATCGCTCCGGACTGGTGCCACTTCGCGCAGCGCCTCTCGCGCGCGCGCGACCACCGGACCCTGAAAGGCGCGGACTTGCCGTACGAAGACGAGAAGTTCTCGTTTCTCGTCGTGGTGCGCGAGCCGCTCTTTCGGCCTGCGGAGAAGAGCCGCATCCTGGCGCCGCCGCAAACCGGCAAGGCGGGGGTCGCCCTCAAATTGTGCACTACAGACGGGCAATGCGAGTCGCTGAGCATCGGCAAGCGGGACAGGGAAGCCTTCAGGCGCGCAAGGAAGATGGAGTGGGGAGATGAATTGTAATCCGGCTGATAATGCGCGCGCAGGAAAAACTCCGGTATAACAGTTATACCGATGCGCTTCGAGTTCGATCCGCGCAAGAGCCGGAGACGGGGAGAGAATTCACGTCGCGGAATCGGCTTCGAAGAAGCCGAAGAGATCTTCGTCCACCCGTACTATCCCGATCGGCGGTCTGACCTGCCTGAGCAGCATCGCGCGATCGGCTGGGTCGGTGATCGGCCCTGTACGTCGATTTTCGAGGTGTGAGAAGACGATGAAAGGGAGTTCTACCATCTCGTCACGCTGTGGAGATCGACCCGGGAAGAAGAGAGACTCTATGCCGAAAACAGCCAAAGCAAAACCAGAGATGCTGTGTACCGAAGCCAAGGCAATCAAGCCGCCGCGACCCCTGGGAGCGGCGACACTGCAAGACAGAAAACAGGCCACACCTTCTCTGGTTTTGCCGTAAAGCGCGGAAGAAGCCGCCTTCTGCCGATGCGAATGCGAAGATCGCCGGGCGCGGCGGCGATGTTTCACGGTTCTTCACCAATAATGGAAAGACGATGCCGCCCATCCAACGAGTCAATGTGGACTTCGCCGCGGGGATGTTGAAGGAACTCGATGACGCGGCGCGGGAGCTGAACATCAGCCGGCAAGCGGTGATCAAATCGTTGCTGCGGCAAGCGCTGGATCAACAGCTCAGGGCGCGAAACGCGCGATAGATGAAGTGAAATCCCGCTGTCTTCCTCTGATCGGGGGTTTCCCCGCCCTCTACTTCGCCGTCAGCGCGCTCACCGGCACCAGCATGTCTTCCTTGCGCATGACCATGTTGGTGGCGTTCAGGCTGGCGAGCTCGAAGCCGTGGCCATGCGTGATGGCGTCGGTGGGGCAGGCCTCGACGCAATAGCCGCAGAAGATGCAGCGGTTGTAATCGATGTTATAGACCTTGGCGTACCGCTCCGACGACGAGATGCGGTTCTCGGCGGTATTTTCGGCCGCTTCGATGAAAATGCAGTTGGCCGGGCAGGCCGCGGCGCACAGGAAACAGGCGACGCATTTCTCCAGCCCGTTCTCGTCGCGCTGCAGCACGTGCGCGCCGCGAAAGCGCTGCTCGAAGACCGCTCCGCGCAACGGGCCGGGGCCATCGGGGTAGTTCTCGACGATGGTGGGCTGCAGCATCTCCCTGAAGGTGATGCTCATGCCCTTGGCGATTCCGGCGAGGTTGCGAACCACCGACATGCCTCCAGTATACGATGAAGGCCGGGAGGCTAACAGGATGCGCAGCACGATTGCAAGTTTTGCCATGATCTTTTCGGTGACGATCGCCGCGGCGGCGCACTCGCAGTCCCCGGGCGCGAACCAGGGTTTGCCCATGAACGGCGGGCCGCCCGGGCCGGACACGACGCGCGTGCAGGAGCAGATGAGCGCGGCGCGAGCGGCGCAGCCGGCAGGGCCGCTCAGGATCATATTCGGTGACAAGTCGGCGGAGTGGACCGCCGCAACACTCGCCGCGCTTCCCCACGCGTCCATCACCGTTTACAACGAGCACGCCAAAGCAAACCAGACCTATTCGGGCGTAGCGCTGATTGATCTGTTGGCGAAAATGGGCGTGCCGGAAAAGCCGCGCGGCAAGGAACTCAAGCTCTACATCGTGGCCGAAGGCTCGGACGGATACCAGGTGGTCTATTCGATCGGCGAAGTCACTCCCGATGTGCACGACGGAACGGTGATGGTTGCCGATGGGCAAGACGGGAAGCCGATCGGCAACGACGGCCCCTTGAAGCTGGTCGCCACGGGAGAAAAGCGGCCGGCGCGGTGGGTGCGCAACCTCGTCGCCGTTCGCGTGCTGACGGCGCAGTGATCGTGCACCCCGGGCGCGGGTCTTTTATGGCTGCGGACGATCTTCTGGCCGTTTTTCGGGTTCCTTTTTGCGTTCTTCCGGTTTTGGCCTGGGCTTTGCCTCCGGCCGCGCGTGCTCTTCAGCACGGGGAGCGGGGCGCTCGGCCGCATGCGGGGCCGGCCGCTCCCCGGGCCGTGCTTCCGGCCGGGCTTCCGGCGCAGGACGCTCCTCAGGCCGAGCCGGCGCGCGTTCTTCGGGGCGAGCGGGCGCCGGATGCGCTTCGGGGCGCGCTTCTTCAGGCCGCGCAGCCGGTGAAGCAGGCTCATGACGCATGGCCGTGGTCTCAGGCGGCCGCGGAACATTGCGATCGGCCGGCAGCGCACGCGTCATCACGAGCTCAGCCGGTTTGCCGTGATTGACATTGGCGAACGCGGAGCGGTTGGTGGCCGCGGTACGCACGATTTCGACCTGCGCGCGCATCGGCGGCGCGTGCTGCTCGCGAACCGCCACGAGCTCCGCCGGCCGCGGGCGCACCTGGATGCCACCGGAACCTCCGTTGTAACTCACGCGGTTGATAATGGCCGTGTTGTTGATCACGGTCCGGTTGTACACGTTGCGGACGATCGTCGTGTTCACGTTGTTCACGGTGGTGTTGTAGTAGAAGTGATTGTTATTCCAATAGCCGCCCTGGTATCCCAATCCCACATATCCGAAACCGTAGTTGATGCCGCCGTAGAAACCGGTATGCGGACCCCAATAGCCGCGGAAGAACCCGTAGTGGCCGCCCACAAAGCCCCAGTATCCAGGTGTCCATAATGCACCGGGATACGGCGCTGCGACCCACACGCCGGGAACCCAGTAGTATCCGGCTGTTTGCCATGCCCAGTAACCCGGCGTCCAGATATCGTCGGGAGCCGGCGCCGGCGGCTGCTCATAGGTGGGCAAAGGCGGCGGAGGCTGCGGCGCGGTCGCCTCGGGCGCCTCGCTGCCGTAGTCGTCAGCGGCGGACTGATTGGCTGCGGGAGCCGCCTGCGGAGGGCTGGTCTGATAGGAAGCCGGTGCAAGATTCGCCGAGGCGGGATCGGACTGGTCCGGCGCCTGTCCCTGATCCTGCGGCTGTTCCCCGGTCGAGGGCTGGCTGGCCGAGGGTTGATTGTTGTCGGCCTGATTCTGATTGTTACGGCATCCCGCAAGGAAGAACACGATTGCGAGCGAAAGCAAAGGCAAGCGGGCAAATTCAGGAAAACGGATCGTCATGAATCACTCCAGCATGGTTGGATGCCTCCGGGAATCCAGAGGTGTACCCGCTCCTCCATGCGAGGAGACGCCGATTGGGCTCCCGGTCGGGAACCGGAGCCCGATCGGCGTTCCGATTTCAAAATGAAGAAAAGCCTTCCCTCATCCGGTCATTGTGAGAGAGGCAAATCCCGCGGCGAAAACGCGCCGTTCACGGACGGCTCGACCGCAACCTATTTGCGCTTTTCATCCGGACGCGCCGGAGGCCGCCGTTCCTCCGGCCTTGCTCCATGCGCCGCCGGTGGATGTTCTTCGGCATGCGGAACCGGCCGAACTTCGGGTCTCACGTCGCGATCGGCCTCGAGCGGCCGCTCGACGACCGGTGTCGCGGGGCGCCCGTGGTTCACGGCCACGAACTGATTGTGGTCGGTGCGCGCCATTTCCACATGCTGAATCTGCGTGTTCATCCTCGGAGCGCGTGGTTCGCGCACGGTGACGATCTCCTCGGGCCGGGGGCGCACGGCAATGCCGCCCGCGCCGCCGTTGTAGCTGACGCGCGTAATGTTCGTAGTGTTCACGATCCTGTAGTTGTACACGTTGTGAATGACCGTGGTGTTGATGTTGTTTACCGTGCGGTTGTAGTAGAAGTGGTCGGTGTTCCAGTAGCCGCCGTGATAGCCGAGCCCGGTGTATCCAAAGCCGTAATTGATTCCGCCGTAAAAACCGATGTGCGTTCCCCAATGACCGGGGAAGAGCACGTAGACTCCACGGTTGATGCCCCAATACGGAGGCGTCCAGAGAGCGCCCACGAACGGCGCACGCGTCCACACTCCCGGCACCCAGAAATACCCGGTCGCCTCGTAGTTCCAGTAGCCGGGCGTCCAGATGTAGCCGTCGCCGGGACAGGGCGGCTGGCTGTACTCCGGCAACTCGGGCGGAGGCTGGGGCGCCGAAGCGACCGGCTGCTCGCCGGTATCTTCCGGTGTGGATTCATAGCTGGCGGGGGCAGTTTGCGCGGTCGAAGTCGCGGGCGCGGCGCCGACCGGCGCGCCCGTTGCAGAAGCGGAAGTGTCGCTCGCCGGCGCCAGATTCGCATCCGCGGGATCCTGCGACATGTTCTGCGTATCGGCGCTGGCGTTCTGATGGTTGCCGTGGCATCCGGCAGCAACGAGCGCGACCGCGAGAGCAAGGATGGGGAGGGGCGAGAAACGTGCAAGAGATTTCATGGGAAGTTCTCCAGGAGTGCAGGTTGGGGGCGGGGTTGGGCTATTTCATGGATACGGTGGGATGTTGGATTTCGCCCCTCTATTGTCACCCCTGGGACAGCCGGATTGGAAGTCTATTCGCGACGCGCGCCCGGCGGCGCGGATTGCCCGCGGCCGTTGGCCGGCGGCGTGGTCACAGGCTTGCGCGAGGCGCGCGAGCCCGCGAGGGATTGGCACAACGGCGAGTCCTGGCCGCGCTTCAGGCCCAGAACCGCGTCCTGCGCGCGGCACAGGCGCTGCTTCATATCGTCGGCCTGTTTTGCGCTCAGAACCTGAACGCGGTCCTCTCCGCTGAAGGGATCCACGTCGTAGATGTAGACAAAATCGTCCGACGGCTTTGTCTTGCCGTAATCGAAGTGGCGCAGCGTCGAGAGAAACTCGCGGCCGTTGTCCTCCGCCAGAACGGCGTACACCTGCGTCAGGTCGATTTGCGTGGGCGTGTTGGTGCTCCACACCGGCGCTCCCTGATCGCCGTGCATCCAGCGCGCCGTCCAGGCATGCTCGTCCGCCCGATAGTGGAATGCGGTAAAGAATGTCGATGCCTGGCAATCGACGCAATTGTCGTAGAACACGGCCAGCTCGCGCGGCTGGCCGGGGGCAAACATCATCCAGCCCAGCAGGCGCAGATTCACGCCCTTCAGCAACGGGGTGAGCGCGTGATTGGTGAGCGAAACGCTCCATACCGTGAAAGCGTCGTCTTCCGGCGAAGCCTGCGGCGAGGCGCGCAGCGTGGTGATGGCCAGAGCCGCGTCGTACTCCACGCCGATCTCGCGAATGGCGGTCCACTTTTCGGCGGCAAGAGCGCGCGTCACCCACACCACTACGTCCTGATCGCCCGGCGCGTGAAAATCGGTCCAGCGGAAATTGTCCGGAGACTGTTGCGCCTGCAATGTGAGCGCCGCCAGGTCCGCGGCAAGAAGGCAGGAAAGCAGGAATCCGGGGAAGGCAGACCGCATGGGTTTATGTATATCAGAGCGCGATGCGGCTCACTGACGCGCATTGAGGCGGGCGAGGTTGGCCCTGGCTTGCGCATGATCGGGCGCGAGGCGCAGCGCGTGCTCAAAGTCGGCGCGGGCCGCGTCGATGCGGCCGGCGCGGACCTCGATCACGCCGAGATTGTTCCAGCCGTCGGCGTCGTTCCCGCTGAGCCGGAGCGCGGCGCGCTGCTCATCGATGGCCTGATCGAGCGCTCCTGTTGCCGCCAGCAGTTGCGAGAGCACCGAGTGCGGCAGCGGATCGTCCGGCTTTAGCAGCGCAGCCTTGCGCAGCTCCGCGAGCGCGTTTTCCGACTGGCCGGACTGGGCGTAGGCGCGCGCAAGCTGCTCATGCGCATTCGCCGACGATGCATCGAGACGAACAGCGGCGCCCAGATGCCGGATCGCTTCGTCGTTTTGTCCTCCGTCCGCTTCGATCGCGCCCAGCCCTTCGAGCGCGCTTACGTTCTGTGCATCGAGCGCCAGGGCGCGCAGGAACTCGGCGGCGGCCGAATTCGTGTCGCCTTCATTCGACAGCGTGGCGCCGAGCCCGGCATGAACCTCCGCATCTTCGGGGCAGGCGGCGAGCTGCGCGCGAAAATCCGACTCGGCATCTTTCGCATCCTGATGGCGAAGCTCGAGATTGGACAGGTCGAATCGCGCATCGCAGGCGCCCGATGGATCGTTGCCCGCCGCATCGATGGCATCGTGATAGCGCGCTTCGGCATCTTGCCACTGTCCCGCGCCTTCCAGAGCCGCGCCGAGCGCCGTCAGGGTGCGCGCGTCCTTCGGATCGAGCTTCAGTTCCTGCTCGTACACCGTCTCCGCCCCGGCGAACTTGTTCTGCCCGGCCAGCGCGGCGGCAAGATTGTAGAGGCTTACGCGATCGTTCGGCATTTTTCGCAATCGATTGCGCATCCATGCTTCCTCGAGCAGCAGGCGCGGGTCGGGCGAATGGGGCGGCGTGTTTACCGGCAGCACCTGCAGCCACAGGTGCGACATCTCGTCGGTTGACCGGTTGCCGGCGCGCACCCGCACCGGCGGCGAAACCGGATTGTGCACATTGGCCGCCGAATTGTCGTAGGTGTACCGCATGTGCAGCACCGAGCCCCTGGGCAAAAAAACCGGCTCCCTGTAGTGGTAGACGGACTGCCGATCGATGTCCCAGTTGCGTATCCAGACCAGCCATTTCTTCTTCCCCTCCGGCGTAATGGCCCAGCCTTCGAGGTCGCGCCCGAGATAATGCGCGTGGGGATAGACGCCGAGCACATCGACGTCGACCGGCAGCGTGAGCGAATCCTCGACGACGAAGTGATTGTCGCCAGGCGGAATGTCGAGCGCGTCATCGCGATCGAGCTGAAGAAGCATGGGAAAGTGCTTCGGCGGGCCGGAGGTGAAATAGAGCCCGATCTGCGCCGAGATGGTCTCGGGCTTGCCGGAAGGCTTGAGATGGATGTTGAGAACCAGATCGTTGCCGGGATCGAGACGGAGAGGCATTCCGTCCGGCTCGACCAGCGCCGGCGTGTCGGGCTTCCAGAACAGAAAATGGCTGTCGGGATCGAAGCGGTTGCCGGCATCCATCAGCAGTTCCATGCCGGGGATGCCGTTACGCCAGTCGTTGGGGTGCTGGCTGCGCAGGCTCGCGGTGCGGTCGATGAGAATGTTGGCGTGATGGACCACCCTGGGCGCGGAAGGACGAATCTCCAGCGCGCGGATGTAATGCGTTTCGTTGAGGGGATAGGGAAGGATGAGATTGCGGAAGACATCGGTGCCGCCGGCCGGAAGGGAGAAGGATCGCGCCGCGGTGAGGATCAGGTCGGGCTTGCCGAGTTGCCACGTTGCATCATAGCGCGGCGGCGCCGGCGCAATCGACGGATCGCCCTGCGGCATGCCGGCATTGACCCAGCGTTTGATGAGATCGCGATCGGCGTCACTGAGCCGGCGCACATCCGCAAAGTCGCCGTATCCCGGCTCGGGCAACCAGGGAGGCATGTAGCGCGACTGTGTGACCGTGAGAATCTGCGGACCCCGGCGCTTCGCGTCATCGTAGTCGAGCAGGCTGAACGGTCCCGCGCCGCCGGGATGATGGCACGTGGTGCAATTCCTGTAGAAAACGGGCGCGAGATCGCGGCTCCAGGTGGGACCGGCGGTTGCGGGATGAGTTGGACTCGCACCGCCGTCCGTCTGGCCTGCATGGGCGTCCGGCGACGCATGGACGACACGCGACGCGCCCGAGGCGAGGCACAGCGGAACTGCGACTGCAGTGAGGGCCGCGGCGATGCCTGGAATTCTCATTTCTGCAGAAAGACGATGGAACAGCCCACCGGCGGCCCTCCGGGCTGCGGGACCGGCTTGCCGGCCAGCGCGGCGCGGACGGCATCCTCGAGGTCGTGACGTTCCGCGCGCGGCCGCTCCTGCCCGAGAGAGATATAGCGATCGTCGATGCGGCCGTGATAGACCTCGTCGAGTTCGGCGCCGCGTACGAGGAAAACCGCAGCCTCGGGGGTTGTGGTCGCATGCGCGCGTTTTACCAGAAACTGCCGGGGGTCAAGCAGAGTGTCCTCGCGAACGTTGTATTCGCGCCTGTGCCGGGCCACCACTGCCGCAGTATCGCCCGGATTCGGAAACACCCACCAGATGCGCGCATCGGGACGTGCCGGATTGCTGCCTGAGAATTCCTTGCTCAGGCGGGCAATCCCGGGAACATAGCGATTGGAGATCGGGCAGTCGCTGGCGGCGAAGATGAGCACCACGACGCGGGTGCCGGGTCCGGCAAGATCGGCTACCGGCTTTCCGTTCAGATCGATTCCGAATCCGGCGACCGTCGGCGAGCACCATACGCTGGCTGGCAGCAGAAACATGATCCATGCCGCGCAATAGCGGAAACTACGGAATCGGCCGCGGATCGGCACAGCGAGATTCTACCAAAGAGAACCGATCGGATCGAGTCGCTGTTCCGGCCTGAAATCCGGTCCTCTCCGCGCATGCGCCGCCATGCCGCTGACAGGCGCCGTTGTGCACGTCATACAATTCCATTGTCGAAGGTTTGCATGAGTGGCATGCTTCGAATCTTCAGGATCGTGGCCGCGGCAGCCGCGATACAACTGCTTATGAATCCTCCTGCGATGGCGCAGCCTGCGCCGAAAATCCTGCTGATCGCCCGCGAGCCGCTGAAGCCCGGCGCGCAAGCGGAGTACGACCGCATCGAATCGGAGACCGCGGTGCTGGCGGTGAAGCTGGGGTGTCCGCATCCCTACCTTGCGCTGCGGCCGCGCTCCGGTGCGAAGGATGAAGTCTGGTGGTTCAACGGGTTTGACTCCCGGAGCGAGGTGGATTCGGTCGGCGAGGCATACAAATCGAACTTGCCGTGGAATGCGGCGCTCACGAGGAACCAGAGGCGCAAGGAGCCGCTGACGGGACAGGCGATCGAGCAGTTCGCCGATCTCGAACCGGAGACGGACTCGCAGCCGTGGGCCATGGGACGCGCGCGATATGTCGTGGTCGCGGGCAACCCGGCGGCGCGTGTCGGCGGCAGCAATGTCTTCAAGGGACGGGATGGCACGCGTTACGAGATCCTGATGACGAACGCGCTCGAAGAAGCGGAGCGGGTCGCGCGAGGAAGCAGCTTTGTCGTGCTCGAAGTGGTTCCGCGATGGAGTTTCCCGGCGAAAGAGTGGGTCGACGGGAATCGCGAAATGTGGAAGGCTGCGTCGCAGTGAATCCGGGCAGCTCGACAGCCCGTTCGCATGTCACAGCCCCAGCTTCGCCCACATCGCGTCCACTCTTGCCTTTGTCGCGCGGTCCATCCCGATCATCGCCGGCCATTCGCGATCGAATCCCTCCGCCTTCCATTTGCGCGTGGCGTCGATGCCCATCTTCGATCCATAGTTCGGCAGGCGCGACGAGTGATCGAGCGAATCGATCGGGCCAAGGGTGAACTGGATGTCGCGCTCGGGATCGATGTTGTTCGCCACACGCAGCACCACTTCGCCCATATCCTGCACATCGCAATCCTCGTCGACCACCACGATGCATTTGGTGAACATCGCCTGGCCGAGCGACCAGATCGCGTTCATTACCTTGCGCGCGTGGCCGGGATAGCTCTTGCGAATGGAAACAATCATCAGATTGTGAAAGACCGCCTCGACGGGAAGGCAGACATCGACAAGCTCCGGAATCGCCATCTTCATCGCCGGAAGAAAGATGCGCTCGACGGCCTTGCCCATCCACGCGTCTTCCATGGGCGGCTTGCCGACAATCGTCGCCGCATAGATCGGATTCCTGCGATGCGTGATGCAGGTGAGATGAAAGACCGGGTAGGTATCCTGCAAGGTGTAGAAACCGGTGTGATCGCCGAACGGGCCTTCGCTGCGCAGTTCGCCCAGTTCGACATAGCCCTCGAGAACGATCTCGGCGTGAGCCGGCACTTCGAGATCGACGGTTTCGCATTTCACGATCTCGACCGGCTTGCCGCGCAGGAAGCCGGCAACGAGGAACTCTTCCACTTCGGGAGGGGCGGGAACAATCGCGGCGAAAGTCGTTACGGGATCGGTACCGATGGACACCGCGACATCGAGCCGCGAGCCTTTCGCGCTGCCCAGCGTCACCTGGGGCAACCCGCCGGTCGATCGCTCCGGAATCGCCACCGCTCCGCCCGCCGACTCGGCCATGACCGCGACGCGAGCCGCTCCCGCCGTTTCAGCGTTCGCAGCCGCAGCCGCGCGCAGCGCTTCGCGATAGTGCTCCGCGGCCACTTTCTGCCGTTGCCAGTGCATGCCCGTGGTGCGGCCGTCGTAGACCTGCATGCGATACATGCCGATGTTGCGCTTGCCGGCGCCCCCTCCTCTTCCAGGGTCGCGGGTGTGCACGCAGGGCAGCGTGATAAAACGGCCGCCGTCGTGCGGCCAGCACTTGAGAATCGGAAACTCGTTGAGATCGAAGTGGTCGCGAAGGACGACTTCCTTGCACGGCGCGTCCTTCGGCGCAACGGTCTTTGGAAACGCGCTGGTCAGCGCGCCAAGTTGCGGCAGCATCTTCAGCTTGTCGAGAAATCCTTCGGGAGCCTTCACGTTCATCAACCCCGAGATCCGGTCGGCGATTTCGTCGACGCGCTCCACGCCCAGAGCCAGGGCCATGCGCCGCTCGCTGCCGAACTGATTCATCAGCACGGTGTGGCCGGGATGACCTTTTACGTTCTCGAAGAGCAGAGCCGGTCCGCCGGGAGCATAACCCGATGCCGGACCCTTGTTCCCTGCTCCCTGTTCCCTGTTCCCTGCCTTCCCGATCTTCGAAACCCGATCGGTGATCTCCGTGATCTCCAGCTCCGGCGAGACCTCCTCGCGGATGCGCTTCAATTCGCCGTGTTTTTCCAGCGCGGCAATCCAACTGCGCAAATCGTCGTAGACCAAGGCCATCGGCTCCGTGGGCGCATTTACGCCCCAACTCATAGTAAAGGCACGCCAATCTCCTGACCGAGCCCGGCTCTCAAACCCGGATTTTTCCTTTGCCGCAATGAAACGAACGTTCCTTTGCCATCCACAATCACTTTGTGGCATACTCGCGCGCACGGCGCAAATCTGAGACTGAAAGGAGCACCCCCCAATGCGCAAATCTCCCACTTTCAAATGCAACCCCTACTTCGTGAGACGCACCATCTACTCCGACGCGGCGCGTGCCGCGGCGGCAGCCGGCGGTCCATGGTCGGTTCCCAGCCTTTGTGCTGCCTACAACTGGCCCACTGGCCTGGCCGGCGGCGGCGTTATCGCCATCGTCGAGCTGGGCGGCGGATGGGTCCAGTCCGACATGGACCAGTTCTTCCAGTCCATCGGGCAGCCTTCGCCCTCCATCACCGACGTTTCGGTGGACGGCACCCAGAACAGCCCCAACCAGAACATCGGCGCGCAGGACGACCCCGATTATGAAGTCGCGCTGGATATCCAGGTGGCGTCGGCGGCCTACTACGTGGCCACCGGACAACCGGCCACCGTTCGCGTGTACTGGTCGCAGGACATCGGAACGGCGGTGCAAAAGGCGACGCAGGACGGCTGCGATGTGTGCAGCATCTCGTGGGGCGCGGACGAAGCCAACTGGGGCACAACCGCAGCGCAGCAGATGGAATCGGCCGCCCAGGCGGCGACCGCCGCAGGCATGGTCGTATTCGCGGCTGCCGGCGACAACGACTCGAGCGACGGCGGAAACACTCCGGCCAACGTGGACGTGCCGTCGTCCTGCCCGCACGTGGTCGGCTGCGGAGGCACGTACAAGACCTCGACGACCGAAACGGTGTGGAACGACAACCCCGGCATGACCGACGGCGAAGGCACCGGCGGAGGTTACTCCACCATCTTCCCGGTGCAGTCGTGGCAGATCGGCGCGCCTCCGGCGCCGGCCGGCACGCAATACGGGACCGGGCGAATGGTTCCCGATGTCTGCGCCGATGCCGATCCGCAAACCGGTTACGAGATTGTCGTTCACGGCAGCCAGACGTCGGTGGGAGGCACCAGCGCAGTGGCGCCGCTCTACGCCGGGCTGTTCGCGTCCTTCGGAACCAAGCTGGGCTTCGTCACTCCCACGCTCTGGCAAAACCAGGGCGACTTCAACGACATCACCCAGGGTTCCAACGGATTCTACAGCGCCGCCCCGGGTCCCGACCCGTGCAGCGGCATCGGATCGCCCATCGCCAACAAGATCGCGCAGTTGTTCGTGAACGCGACAGCCGGATCGGCGGTACACGCCTAGCTCATTTCCCCTGTGGCCCGATCCGCTCCGTCGATGCTCGAGATGGCCCTTTCCTCCCGGAGAGGGCCATCCGGCATTTGTGGCCGGGGGTTGGTCAACCGTGGAACCGCGCTACTGCGCGACCGGCACGGCTGCCACGGCGGGATTCACCGGCGGAATAGCGTCCAGGGGGAAGCCCAGGCGCTTCCACTCGTCGAAGCCGCCGCGCAGCGGGCGCACCCGCTCGATGCCCAGCTTTTGCAACGTCATGGCCGTCCTGGCGGCCGTGGCCTCGCTGGGGCATGTGCAATAGAGCACGATATCGCGGTCGCGGGGAATCTCCTGGTGCCGCGCGGCCAGAGCGTCCGGAGAAAGATGCAGCGCCCCGGGCAAGGTAAACGGATCGGGCAGCAACTCGAGGGGATGGCGCAGATCCACAATATAAACCGGCTCTCCGGCGTCGAGCAGCCGTTTCAGTTCCTCGGGCTCCAGCCGCGAGGCAATCAGTCTCTTGAGCACGGCCCGACGGCGAATCAACCGGCCGGCCAGGAAGGCGAGAATGGCCAGGATCAACAACAAGCCGGCAAACCTGCCCACCCAGGCGAGAAGGCTGGGATCGTGTTTGATCAGATCGCCGAAGAATCTGCCCACGGCGAGGATGGCGGTAAGCCACAGTGCCGCGCCCATGCCGTCGAACAGCAGGAACCTCGCGTAGGTCATGCCGTTTCCGCCGGCCACGGGAGGCGCCAGCAGGGCAAGGCCGGGAACGAACTTGGCGGTCATCAAGGTCACTGCGCGGCGCCGGCCGAACGAATCCTGCGTGCGGCGCACGCACGTTGTGGGTTCGAGCGACAGCTTGCAAAGAAGGCGAAGCACCACATGCCCGTATCGGCGGCCGATCAGGAACCAGCTACTGTCTGCCGTCAGCGTCGCCGCCAGGCACACCGCCAGCGCCAGGGGAAAGCTGAGCCGGTGCTCGGCCGAAAGAGCGCCGGCAGCCAGCAGCACGGGCATGGCCGGCACCGGAAGCCCGCACTGCTCGACAAAGACCCAGATGAAAAGCAGCAGGTAGCCGTAGGTGATCAGAATGTCGGTGGGCAACGCCATAGGGGAAGTCCCAAAATACGCCTGAGTCGAGTTTCATCCGCGCGTGCGGATTCTGCAAGTACGGGAAATGAAGCTGCGCTCTCACCTATCCGATGATCCGGCGACCGAATTGTTTCAACGAATGCGAATGCCTGAAACGCCAAAAGCCGCCCGAAGGCGGCTCTGGTTCGTCCGGAATCCGGTTGAGACGCTACCGGCTTGCGGGCGCGGCGACGGAAACCGCAGCCACGGCCTTGTCGGCGAAGTAGTTGCGGTCCCACAGGTTCCTGTAGAACTCGCCGGTGAGCTCGGCGGCGCGCGGGCCAAAGGTGGGCCGGCCGCCCTCGAGGAAGAACACTGTCACCAGGCTTCCCTGGGCCGAGTTGGAGAAGGAAGCGAACCAGCCGTAGCGGGTCCCCTCATTGGAGCAGGTACCGGTCTTGCCGAAAACGGGCAGTTCCTGGAAGTTGGCGCGCAGGCTGCGCGCCGTGCCGAACTCGACGGCTCCGGCCATGCCGTCCTCGAGGTCGGGAACGAAGCGCGCAATGTCGAGCGTCCGCTTGATCTTGGGCTCGAAGCTGGCGGCCTCCTCCGGCGTCGCGGGATGCTGCAGGTAATAGAGCGTGCCGCCGTTGGCGATGGCGGAGACGAATGCGCCCAGTTGCAGAGGCGTCATATTCACGCCCTGCCCAAAGCTGCACATGCGGCCCACGCCGCCTTCCGAAGCCGGAATCGCCTCTTCCGGATACGTTCCCAACTGCTCGCCCTGAATGTTGTATCCGGCCAGTTCGCCCAGCCCGAACATGGTGGCGTAATGGCGCACGCGCTCGAAGCCCAGCTCGCGTCCCAACTCTTCAAAATAGAGGTTGTTGCTTTTGGCGATCGCCTCGGTCATATTCATCCGCCAGCCGCCCAGATTGACCGGCGTGTCGCGAGTGACCAGCCCCTCGGAAAGGGCTGCGAGGGCCACGGTGAGCTTGATCGTCGAGCAGGGCTCGGCACCGCCGGAGAGGGCGAGCTTCTGGTTGACCATGGCCAGAATGCGGCCGTTGGAAGGATCGATGACCACCGCGGTGCCGTTCATGTCGCCCAGCGCATCGATCGCCGCCTGGCGAATGACCGGATCCTCGCCGGTCGCGATGTCGCCTTCGCCGACCATCCCGTCCACAAACGAGCTGGCGGTAAACCGTTCGTAATAACGATGGTGGCGGACGGTGAGCGACGCCCGGCGCACTCTGGCCGCCGGGGTGTGGCCGGCCAGGGTGTGGACGGCTCGATGCGTTGTTGCCGCCGACGCTCTCGCATGCGCACCCGTGGTTGACGATTTCGACTTTGCCAGTTGAGCCGCAGTATGGCGCCCGGCGCGGTGGCTTGCCGCCACGCCCGCTCCCGAAGCCTTGGCGCTATGCAAGGTGTGCGGGGTGTCCAGTCCCCAAGCGCCGCCGGCGCAGGCACAGGCCAATCCAAAAGCCAAAACACAGGAAAACCTCATCCAGCTATATCCTCTCCACAGTGGATTCCTGCCATGCCTATCGGCCTTGCCGGAGAAAATGCCACTCCCGGCGAACGGCTCTTGTCGTTTTTCCCCACAGATTTGCAGTTCTTAAGACAATTGTGTGTAACCCGGAACGCGACCGAGGAACGTTCTGCAACTTTCTCTACCTTATCCGGTTTGGCGTAAAGGAGTCGTAGCCAATTCTGACGGCTAGCTCCTAAGATGCTTATTTGCACTATATCGCGCACCCTTCCCGTTTCGAAACCGAAAATTGCGGCCAAGAGTACGAAAGTGGTAGGTCCCGAATCGGGCGTAACCCCGGCTGCCGGCCGGCCCTGGAGAACGCTAAAACTGGCCCTGCCGCATAAAGGCCGGAACGTCAAGGTCGGTCTCCGCCTCCTCGCCGGAATTGGAAAACGACGCCGACGCTGCCGCGACGCGCTCCGCTGCCGCCGGCTCCGAAGAATCCCGTGAGCTTGGCCTCAAGTCGGGGGCATAATCCCTCGGCAACGGCGTGTAGACAGGTTCTTCGGCCAGTTCGGCAAAGCGCGGCCGGGACGGATCGGCGGATTCCGGCTCCGCCTTCGATTTCACTTCCGTCGCCGGCTGAGGGCTGGCTTTCGTTCGTGAATCCGCGGATTTCTTCCTGGGCATTGCGGCCGAGGCGGCGATGACGGGTTCCGCGATGACGATGGGCACCTGCTGCTCTTCTTCGTCCTCGCTCTGGAAGCGCGGCGGCGCGGGAACGGCCGGCGGTTGCTGCGCTGGATCGGTCATCCAGTTGCCGCCCGAAACCACGGGCACCGAGATCACCGGCATCTCGGCCACGTTCAGCATGCGCGCGCGGCGGTCGGGCATCTGGTCGCGGAAGCCGGTGGCGATGACGGTGATCTTGACCTCTTCGCCCATCTTCTCGTCGAGCACGGCGCCGAAGATGATGTTGGCATCCTCGTGCGCGGAGCTTTGAATCAGCGACGAAGCCTCATTCACCTCGGACAGCTTGAGCGAGCTCGAGCCGGTGATGTTGATGAGGATGCCGCGCGCGCCGTCGATGGCGCCGGTTTCAAGCAGCGGCGATGCCATGGCCGCCTGCGCCGCTTCCACGGCGCGGCGCGACCCGGAGCAGACCGCCGTGCCCATCACCGCATGACCCATGCCGGCCATGGTGGTCTTCACGTCGGCGAAGTCGCGGTTGATGATGCCGGGGATGGTAATGATGTCGGAGATGCCCTGAACACCCTGGCGAAGCACATCGTCGGCCACGCGGAAGCTCTCGAAGAAGCCGGCGTCGCGCGCCACGGCGAGCAGCTTCTCGTTGGGAATCACGATCATGGTGTCGACGCTCTCGAGCAGCTCTTTCATCCCGCGCTCGGCCTGCATCAGCCGGCGCTTGCCTTCGAAGGCGAACGGACAAGTGACCACGGCGACGGTCAGGATGCCCATCTCGCTGGCCAGCGAAGCGATGACGGGCGCCGCGCCGGTTCCGGTGCCACCGCCGAGGCCGGCGGTGACGAAGACCATGTCGGCGCCTTCGAGCGCTTCGATAATCTTCTCCGAATCTTCGAGCGCGGCGCGGCGGCCGACGTCGGGGTTGGCGCCCGCGCCCAGGCCGGCGGTCAGACGCACGCCAAGTTGCAGCTTGACCGGAGCCTGCGAAAGCTTGAGCGCCTGCACGTCGGTGTTGGCGGCGATAAACTCCACGCCTTCCATCCGCGCTGCAATCATGCGGTTGACGGCGTTGCCGCCGCCGCCGCCCACGCCGATTACCTTGATGCGCGCGCCTCGCGGATCCTCGTCGTGAAACTGAATTCGCATCTCTGACATTTCGGTTTTCATCTCAATCATGGTCCGGCCTCCTCAGGCGCTGAAATTCCTAGAAACTCGCGGCAAAAATGGCGCGCAGCTTGGCGCGCAGGCTGTTGCCCTCCGCGGCGCGCGTGACGCGCGTGCGATGGGCATACAAAAGCATTCCAATGGCCACCGAGAAGCCGGGGTGCACCAGTTCGGCGGGCATGTTCGACAGGCGCACCGGCATGCCGGTGCGCGCCGGAACGCGCAACTGGCTCTCGGTCACGTCGAGCAGGCCGGGCAGCATGGCTCCGCCTCCGGTGAGCACGCAGCCGGCGCCCAGCGCATCGAGCACCCCGCCGTGGCGCAGGCTGTCGCGCACAAAGCGCATCAGCTCGCTGGCGCGCGGCTCCAGGATTTCGGCGATGGTGCGCAGCCGCATCATCTGCGGATGAGGATTGGCGATCTCGATTTCGGCAAGCTGCGGCACGGCGGTTACCACCGCGTTTCCGTGTTGCCGCTTCAGCTCCTCGGCCTGCGCGACGGGCATCTGCAGGCCGACCGCGAGATCGTTGGTGAAATGATTGCCGCCGATGGGCACCGAGCCCGTGTGCGCTACCGCACCTTCGAAAAAAACCACCATGTCGGTCGAGTGCGCGCCGATGTCGAGCAGGCAGACGCCCAGCTCGCGCTCGTCGGCCGAAAGCGTGGCTTCGGCCGCGGCGATCGATTCGAGCACGGTCTCGGTGACTTCGAGTCCGGCGCGATTGGCGCATGTCACGGTGCTTTGCAGCGCGGAACCGGAACAGGTGGCAATGTGCAGGTCGACCTCGAGGCGTTTTCCGACCATGCCCACGGGATCGAAGATGCCCGGCTGCTCGTCGAGGATGAACTGCCGCGGCAGCAGGTGAAGAATCTCGCGGTCCGGAGGCCGCTCCACGGCTCGCGCGCGTTCGACGGCGGCGCGCACATCGTCGCGCGTGATCTCGCGCATGCGGTTGCTCAGCTCGAAGCCGCCGTTGGTGTTGAGCCCGCGAATGTGCGGACCACCCACGCCTACCACGCACTCGTCGATGTTGGCCCGCGCCGCGGCTTCCGCCCACTCGCTGGCCGCCTTCACCGCCCGCGCCGCCGGCGCCAGTTCCGCGATGAGCCCTTTGCGCATTCCCGCCGACTCCACCATGCCGTGTCCGCGATAGCGCAGCGCGCCCTCGTTCAGGTCGCCGGCGAGGATGCGCGTCCACGAGCCGCCCACGTCGAGGACCACGATCAGGTTGTCAGGCTTCTGGCTCATTGCTGGTTGTTTGCCGTCTTCGTTTCGCGTCTTCTGCGGGCACGCTCCGCGGCCTCGCGCGAATGCGCTTGCGTCTTCGCCGCGTGTCTTGTGCCCTCCGGTTTCGTCATTCGGTCTGGCGATGCGGCTGCGCCGGGCTGCTCCGCGACTCCGGCCGGCGGCTTCGCTCCGCCCAGACCGTCGATAACTTTGGCGCCCGCCGTTGCCGATTGCGCTCCGCCCGCTCCCGGCGCCATCTCCAGCACCACCTGCTGGTCGTAGCGCAGATCGACCGACGCCAGATTCGGATATTGCTGGCGCCACTCGGCGATATGCGCCTTGTAACGCTGATAGCGCTCGAGAAACTTCTCCTCGCCGAAGTGCGCGAGGATGTCCTTGCCAGGCTCGGGCATCAACACGCGCGCATCCTCGGGGTCGGTGAGGTCGATCTCGGAGATCTGCTCGGAAAAGTGGCGCCCGCCGCTGTCGAGATCCGAAATCAGGCGCTGGTAGACGGCCATGCGCGCCTTGCGCGCGGCGAGCGTGTCGTTCGCATCGATGCCGGTGACGACGGGGAACGAATAGCGGTGCCGGGCCATGGCCGCCGGAGACATGTCGAGCAGAACGCCGTTGCCGTCAACCAGGCCGATCTGCTGGCCCTGGCGCACGAAGGCGACCGGCTGACGCTCCACCACGTCCACCCGGATCCGGTTGGGCAGAAAGCGCATGACCGTGGCGCGCTGGATCCAGGCGATCTGCTCCAGTTGCCTTCGTCGCTCGGCCAGGGGAACAAAGAAGATGTTGCGGCCGATGTCTTCGCCGAAGACCGGCAGCATCTGGTCGCGGCTGACTTCGACGAGGCCGTTGGCCTGGATATTCTCCGAGCCGTCGATCTGGAAGCGCGGATCGTGATCGAGATCGTTCCGGAGCAGAAGAACGGCCGTGGTGAAGCCGCCCAGAACGACGAGCGCCCCGAGTGCAAGGAAGATGCGGCCGGCCTTGCTCGCCGGACGCCACCAGGGGCGCGGTGGAGCGTCGTCGAAACGACGCGGGCCGGGGCGCGGAAAATCGTCGTCGTCCCCGGCCGGGGGCGCCTGCGGCATGCCGGGCAGCGAGCGCGCTGAACCGGGCCGGTCGGAGAGGGAACGGCTGCCCGCGGGCACAACCTGCTGACCGCGCCGCGAGCGGAACTCCGCCGGCGCTTCGTCTTCCCAGATCAACGGACGGCTGGTGAAACTGCTTTGTCGCGTCACGCCTGAGCAGGGTCGTGAGATTCGCCAGATTTCACTATAGAGAGAGGGAACAGGGGTCAGGAATCAGGGATCGGGACGGGGTGCCGTCTTAGTAACTTCCGCGTCGTTGGCAATCGGCCGTCGGCTTTCGCCTTCAGCCGGAATCTCCTGCCGGGAACGGATTGCTGAAAGCCGATAGCCGAAAGCTCCCTCAGTGCGGCCAATCCCGCCTGAAACCCGGCTTCACAATGTCGTACATCGGCGTCATGCCGGCTACCACGTTCGTGCCATCGTCGAAAACCGCCTTCGCGTTATGATGGCTCGAATCATTCCTTCTTCGTAAGTCGCCCAGCCGCAGCTCGCGCGAGCCGCGAGCCCCTGTTGATCCCGCGGCGCCGGCTGGAAATCATCGATGCACTCGAAATTCGCCGATCCTGTATAGAGAAGGATGCGCACCATGCAAGCCATTCCTCGACCCATTCTCAAGTCCGTCCTGGCGCTCGGCGCCGTCGCCTTTTTTGCCGTCGCCGTCTCGACCGCACTGAACGCTGTCCATGCGCAGGATCAGGAAGATGACGCGGCGGCCGCGGCAGCCGCCTACGCGCAGTTCCAATACGCGACGATCACGGGAACCACGAACGTTCTCAACGTGACCATGCTCCCGGTCGTCACGCCCACAGGAACGGTTTACAAGAACCTCACGCTCAAGGTGAATGTCGACGCCAGCGGCGACGTGACCGTCGCGCCCGGTTCGCCCACCGTCACGCTGGCGCCGACGATTCTTGCTTCGACCTTCAAGGCGGGAACGTACGTGGGTCCATCGAACATCAATGGCGGACAGAACAAGATTATTGTCACGGGGCCGGGAGTCATTCCCGGCGGGACCACGGTCTGGTCATTGACGGCAACTGCCGACCCGAATGTGTGCACCTATCCGGCCACGGCAACGTGGTATGTCGGATCGCCGACCTCGCCGGGCAATCCGGAATACAACCGGCTGAAAAAAGCCGGCATTACTTCCGCGGCGTACAGCTACGGAACTTCCGGAACGATGAGCTCGTCGTGCAACAATCCCAACGATGCCTGGTCGGCCTCTCTGATCGGCGTCAGCCAGACGGGCAATTCGATCACCATCGTCAGCTTTACCACGCTTGGATCGTTCGACCAGGCCAGCCCCAAGGACCAGATCACCTACACGCTGCAGTAACCCTCGCCGTCTCCGTGGCGTCGCCGCGTTGCAGGGGGATGGTCTGCGTTGACAAGCGGCAAACGAGGAAGCGGGCTCAAGTTCCTGCCTGAAATCTGCCGATCGATTCGCTCTCGAGCCCGACGCCCGGATGCACTAACCTGACGGCATGCGCCCTTTGCCCCGTCTGCTGGTATCCGCATCTCTTTTTCCAGCGTTCTTTCCCGCCGTAGCGCAATCCCCGGCCGCAACTCCCTACAGGTACATCCGCGTCGGTAACCCGACCGGCGCCGTCATCAAACCGCGCGCCGGCTACGCGCTGATGGGCGGCGGCAAAGATCTCGACGAGGCCTTCCAGTGGCTCTGCGAGCGCGCCAAAGGCGGAGATTTTCTGGTGCTGCGCGCAACGGGAACCGACGCCTATAACCCGTACATTCAGGGATTGTGCAAGCTGAACTCGGTTGCCACGCTCATCGTTCCGACAAAGGAAGCCGCAGA
>JASHQQ010000282.1 GCA_030039035.1 Acidobacteriaceae bacterium
GCCCCGGTTCGTGCTTCCAACACGGATCGGGGCTTTATTGGCCCTAATATATGCTTGCTTCAGCAAGCAGTCAAGAGAAAAAGTTGACAAGCATGAAATAGTCGACTATCCTGCAAGCATGGACGAGAGAACGCAATCCCGTGGTGGCCTAGCCCGAGCGCTGGCGTTGTCTCCTGATGAGCGTAGACGGATCGCTCAAGACGCAGCAGATGCTCGCTGGGGAAGCGCGGTTCTTCGCGCAACCCATGATGGTTCGTTTGCGATAGGAGCCAAGACCATCACGGCTTCGGTTCTGGAAAATCGAATGCGAGTGTTGACACAAGAGAGCTTTTTGAGAGCGATGGAGCGTGCTCCCAAGGCAAAAGGAGGCACGGGGAGCCGGACACGAACCGATGGACTGCCGACGTTTCTCGTAGCTCAAAATCTTGCGCCGTTCATGACGGATGAGGTCCGTCAGGCGACAACCCCGATTATCTATCGCAACCTGAGCGGGCAACGGACAGTCGGTTACAATGCCGAACTTTTGCCTATGGTCTGCGAGGTCTATTTACGCTTGCGAGATCATGCCAATTCAATCCGCGAATCGGACCCCGCCGAATACGCGAAGATTATGGGATTGCAGGGGAAGATCATCAGCGCGGCAGACATACTCATGCGTGGGCTTGCGCACGTCGGCATCATTGCGCTCGTTGATGAAGCCACCGGATACCAGCAGGAGCGCGCACGGGACGAACTGAATCAGATTCTCGAAGCCTATATTTCGGCGGAACTCTTGCCGTGGACTAAGCGGTTCCCGAACGAGTTTTTCCGCCAACTGTACCGGCTCAACGGTTGGCAATACGTTGAGGGCAACCATAAAAGACCGCGCTATGTCGGCAATATGATTAACCTGCTCGTCTACGAACATCTTCCGCCTGGCGTACTGCCTGAATTAAAGCGCCTGAATCCGCCGAATGAATCGGGACGACGGAAACACACCCACCATCAGTTTCTAACGCCCGAAACTGGTCATCCCCATCTCGATAAACAGATTATCGAGGTGACGACCCTGATGCGTGTTTCTGACGACAAGCAAGCATTCAAAAGGCTATTCGAAAAGGCTTTTCCGAAGCGGAAGAAACAGACCAATCAGCCGTTCCTCCCCGGCATGGAGCCGATTCCGTGATCCGCTGGCGGCCTGCGCTTCCGAGGCCGCCACCACAGCAACGCAGGAGTAAGGACAGTACCCAGATCTGCGTTGTTTCTAGGAACGAGTTTGTGGAAAAACGTAGCTTCGGGCAAGAGTACGGAAGGATTAGGTCTCAAAGTAATCTAACCGATTTACTCAGGAGTAATCTCCATTGGATGTGACTGCTTTTCTCCTGACTCCTGGCTTCGACCAGCAGTTATCGAACGGTTCAGCGCCCGCATCGAAAGTTCTATGCGGTTGTCGACGCCGCTTTTTCGCATCAGGCGGCCCACATGAGCCTTCACGGTGCGCTCCTCGATACCAAGCTGGCTGGCGATCTCGCGGTTCGAGCGGGCCTTGAGGATCAACTCCAGTACCTGGCGCTCGCGCAAGGTCAGGTGCGGGTCCTCGCTGGCCAGGTTCGTATCGCGCCGGCTCAACAGACGGTCGATCAGTTTCGACAGAAGCCTGCGCGGCGCCCAGATGGAACCCTCCATGATCGCGTGGATGGCCGTGCGCACCTCCTGTGGACCGGCCGTCGGGTCCAGGTAGGCCCGGGCGCCGGCGATGATACAGTCCAGAACCAGCTCGTCGTTGCCCTCCGGACCCAGCACCATCATTCGCAACTCGGGACGGGCCCGCCGGATGAGTTCCAGGGCTTCCGTTCCGCCCGCCGAATGGAGGTCCAGGATCAGGAATTCAAGTGCGTTACCTGAAAGCAGCTCCTCGAGGCTTCCGGGGACGGGAACGATCAGGCCCAATCCGTTTTGGGGTTCGTCCTCAAAGGCGCTGATCAAGCCCGCCAGCCGGATCGGCTCGTCGGCTACGAGGCCTACATGAATCGGTTTTGGATCCCGGATCCCTGACACCCGGCCCTCACAACATCGCAGAAGGAGCAGCGCAACAGGTCATTAACTCCCCGGTGTCCCGCTCTTGTCTTGCTTTCGTCGGAACAGAGCTATCGGAGTTTCTTCTGGACGGGTCAAGATAATTAACGCAGTTTGCCGCCTTTTTCCGTCAACCGGAAAAAGAATAATGAGGAAGGGAAAAAGGACAGGATCTGGCGCGCCTTCGTCGCTGGCGGCGAGGCTGGGCCTCGCGGCCGGGCCTGTCGCAGGGAGCTCCGGAGGATTGGGATGCGCACAGAACCCCCTGTCTTCGGGACCGATCGGCATTGACCCGCCCCGCGCCAGGGACAAAACATGCCGGTCAGCCTCACAACGCAGATGGTAGAGAATATCGCGGCAACCTTAAATTGACATGAAGGTTTGATGGGTGAAACAAATCCCGAATTGGAATCCATAGCTTCGCTTGTGTCGAAACGAAAGTCATGCGGCGCTCGCAGGAATCGGGTTGTATGCGAATCGGAGGACCGCAAAAAAGGTGCGGTCAGTTCGAATCGCAAGGAACCGCCGTGAATCGAGGCCGGCTTTGCCTTTCTTCCGCCCGGCCCCGGAAATGAACCATGTGGAACGCGCTCCCCTCTTGAGCCAACGCATCCGGCGCGGGCTCAGGGGGCGGATGGGCAGGCTCTGCTGTTTCATTGTAAAGTTCCAGGAGAATTTTTCCCCAGTTCCACAATCGGCCCAAAACCTGTAACATCGTCTCGGTAGGCTGTTGCAAGTGAATCCGGCCGCGTCAGCGAGGTACCCCTTTGATCAAGCAGGACATCGTTCATCAGGTCATCGAGCGCACGGGCCTGCCGCGCACCAAGGCTGAGGCCGCGGTGGATACCGTCTTCGAAGGCCTCAAGCAGGCGCTTACCGCCGGAGAGCGGATCGAGCTGCGCGGTTTCGGCGTCTTCAGCGTGCGGGCTCGCAAGACCGGCATCGGCCGCAATCCTCGCACCGGCACCGAGGTCAGCATCACTCCCGGCAAGGCGGTGCGCTTCAAGCCGGGAAAAGAACTGCACTCGCTGGACAGCCTCGGCACGAACGCAGGATGAATTCCGCTCCGGCGCCGCACGCATCCCATCCGCCCTGCGGCTCCGCGCTGCCGGCGCAACCCGCCGGGGTTCCGTCTTCGAAGGCGGATCCGGCCAACGCAGTGACTGCGCGCAAATAGAGGAGCACGGTGCGCACAATCTTCCGGGACTATTGCGTACCGATCCTGTTGCTTGCCGCCAGCGCGATTACCACCACAGCCAACGGCGCCCGCTTCATGCAGAATTTCCTCGAGGGCATGCCGCCGGTGGTGCGCGACAGCGACCTCTGGCCATGGGGCTGGCTTTCGAGCCATCCCGATCTGTTCAAAACCGGATGGGCATTCTCGCTTACCCTGCTCGGCATTCTTCTGCTGCACGAGTTCGGCCATTACTTCGCCTGCCGCTGGCATGGCATCCGCTCCACGCTGCCCTGGGTGCTGCCCGCGCCCACGCTCAGCGGCACCGCCGGCGCGGTCATCCAGATCCGCTCCCGCATTCCCACCCGCAACGCGCTGATGGACGTGGGCATTTTTGGCCCGCTCGCCGGATACGTTGCCTCGGTGGTCGCCGTAGGCGTGGGATTCGCGCTCAGCTCGCACGCCAGCAATGCTCCGGCCGCCGTGGTGCGATTCGGCGGCGAGCCGCCGACCATCGGCCTGCTCCACGCTCTCGTGGCGCGTTGGAATCCCGGCCTGCCCACCTTCGACCATGTCGCGCCGCATCCGGTTCTGGTGGCCGGATGGATCGGACTGTTCATCACCTCGCTGAATCTCATTCCCGGCGGACAACTGGACGGCGGGCACATTCTCTACGCCATTTCGCCGCGGGTGCACAAGGTGGTCACGCGCATTCTGCCTTTTGTGCTGGTGATCGCCGGCATCGTTTTCTGGATGGGCTGGATTCTGTGGGGGCTGTTCCTGCTCATACCGGCGATGCGCCATCCCGTGGTGCCCCTGGAACCGGAGCCGACCCGGGGAAGAAAGCTGCTGGGCGTGGCGGGCCTCGCCATTTTTCTGCTCACTTTCACGGCGATGCCGTTTTACGACAACTCACTCCTCCACCTGTTCAATCTCAACCGGTAGCAGCCGGTCATTCCGATCGCGGCAGGTCGCCTGCTCTTCGCGCAGCCGCACGACCGGATCGTCCGCCCGCGCGCGCTGTGCCCGGATCCATGTGGCGATGAGTCCCGGCAGCGACATGGCGAGAAGCTCACCGAAGACAGAAGCGCCGCAAGGATGGCGCGCCCAAATGGTGGAAAAATGCAAGGTCATTGACTTACCGGTTGTTCGAGTCGTCGATTCTCGTCAGATCGAGCTTGTCGTCGAGCACGCCCAGCGCGATTACGGCAAAGGTGAAGACGTTTGTGTCGGGCTCGAGATGGCCGCCGAAGGCCTTGTCCGCGTTGGCCAGCGTCATGTGTGCATGAACGCGCCCGTTCATCACCATGCCGCTCATGCTGACGATGTCGGCAGGAGCGGAAGGATCCTTCACGTAGACGTCCTTCGATGGAAGATCGCGGTTGCCGACCTGGTGGACCTGGTAATTCCGTACCGAGCCGAATCCGGAGAGAATGACAGCGTTGCGGATGCCTTGCTTCGCGACGGTGCTTTTCAGCCCTGCGAGCAGATCGGTTCCGAACCTGAAGCGAAGAATCAGGATGCGATCGATGTGCGATTCGATCACCGAGACATCGGGCACGCCGGCGCTGTTGGGACGCTTGTCGTCGGCGGGATTGGCCGAGGCGTGAACGGCCTCACGGCGCGTTTCCTGGGCGGGTGCGAGAGAAGCGGCAAGCACGATCAACATTGCGATGGTTTTCAAAGGAATTCCTCCCAGTCGGCGAATCGGGTTGCTCCACAAGCTTAAAACGGGCCGGAAAAGCCGGGATTCGCCTTGCGGCCGGGCCGAACATGCTGTGTGGATTCCCAACTTTTCGCCAAAAACGGGCGAATAGCACGGGACAGCCGCGGAAGCGGGGAGGGTCTGGGCGAAGAGGGCCAGTCAGATGAGCGTCACGCGCAGGCCGGATGCGTGCGGCACAACCACGGTGTGTTTGCCGTCCTTCAGGCGTGCGGCCACCGCCGCGCGAACGATGTGCGCCTCGCGGCTGTCGAGCGCCGGAGCGCGCAGCGACTCCGCTTCGACCGCTCCGTTTTTTCCGTCGCCGAAGTCCAGCGTGACGGAGACATCTTTCTCCTCATCCTTGTTCAGGACGATGACTGAGATGCGGCCGTTGGCGGATTTCGCGGCGTAAGCGGTAGCATCGACTCCCGCGGCCTGCAACTTCGACGTGAGATCGGCCTGAACGAATGTCGACCCGCTGAGCAGGCCTGCGAACTTGAGACCGTAGGCGACCGGCTCCAGCGTGTACTCGGAGCCGAAAGTCGCGATCGGCGTGTAGAAGGGATGCGGGCGCGTGGCGATCTGCTCCGGCGTCGCGCCCTGATCCTTGAGCAGAACGTCGCCGGGCAGGAAACCGCCGACGGAGTTTGCAACGGATTTGCCCGTACCGCCGTGCAGATTGATGCCGGAGTAGTTGTTGCTGGCCAGAAGAAGCGAATAATCGGCCGACCACAAGGCCGCGGCAAAGACGTCGGAGACGCCGGGCTTGCCTCCGCGATAGCAGGTGTTGCCTTCGGTCATGCGCACGCGGGCGCCCACTTTGCTGGCTGCGGCGGTTGCGGCATCGGCGGTTTTCTGCACGCGCTCCATCGTGGCCGGCCTGAGCAGGTTGTGAATGTTGACTTCGGGATTTGTGGCCGGGCCGCCGAAGTAGTAATGGTGCGTGAGCGTGGTCACGTGCGGCGGATTCTGGATCGACGGCCACATCTCCGCGATCTGCGTGAGCCACGAGACATTCGAAGCGACGTCGGGCATGCCGAACTTCGCCCCCGGCACGCGTACCTCGATGGCGCGAGCCAGTGCGAGCCACTCGTCGAGGTATGTTTTTGGCGACCAGGTGCCGGGATCGCGCAGATGGCGGTTGAAGAGGTCGACCTCATTGCCGATCTGGAAGTACTGCAGGCTGGAACCAAGTGTTTTCGCCGCAAATTCGGCTTCCTCGGCGGCACGCTGCGGCGTATTGGTGCCCATGTTGATGCCGTAGAGGCACGTCCAGCCGGCGGCTTTGAGGAACCCCGCGAGATTCCGCACCGCTTCGGCGGTTACGGCGTAGAACTGCGCCTTGGGTTCGCCGACGACCTCGCGGATCGCCGGGTGCTGTGGCTCGGGCGAACCGGGCGTGGGCTGGAACCACGCAAACTCGCTGGTGTTTCCGCCCAGGCGCAGAACTCCGTGCGATGAGAGCTCCTTGAACGCACCAATGAGTCCGCTGTTTTCCGGGGAAAAGAAGCTCGGGTCGGCAAGTTGCTGCACTTCATAGGAAAGTCCGACGAAGTCCTCGGGCATGTGCGGGCCGGCGGCTTCGGCGGGGATGGCCAGTGTGACTGCGATCGCTGGCGGCTGCTGTGCGCCAAGGCGGGTCGCTGCTAGGCTCAGTGCAGCGGTCGAAAGGAATCTGCGCCGGCTGATCGTTTTCATCGGGCTGCGGAATGTTTCTGGATTGCCCGGTAACCGTTCCGCGCCGGAGTTCCCGACGCGCGTAACCATACACCTGAGACAAGGTAGCAACGGCGCTATCCTTTCTTTGCTGGCAAGATTGTCAGCCTGGCCCATGCCTTGCGTCAAGGCAACAAGCGACGGCGACCCTCGGTGCCGGGTCTTCTGCGCACGCAAGAGCGGGAGAAACTGAACTCGTGCGCCCCTTCCTTGCGGCGCTTTTGCCGCCGGGACAGTTTCGGCTTTCAACTGAAGGATCGTGCACAGAAGTCTGTTTTCCAGCGAGATTCATTTCTGCCTTACTGAGTAAGAGGAGCAGCGTCGGGCCAAATCAGCCCATTCTGATCTATACTAGGCAGCTACCCCCCTCTGCTCTCCGTACTGCCGTCACCGCGAATCTTCGATGCTTCACCGGAGCGCGCAATGTCGAGCACAGCAGCCGTCTCTCCTGACAGGTCATTCCATCCCATCAAGGCCGCCGCTCTGGCGGTTGTGGTTCTGGTCGCCCTCGGATTTGTGATCAAGTACGTCCTTCATTATTACTTCAACTACAACGCCGGGGCTTTCGCTGATTTCTGGCCCCAGCCACGGCGCTCCGGTATTCTGCTTCACATCTCCGCCGGGACAGTCGCCTTGCTCCTTGGTCCATGGCAGTTCTCTCGCCGGCTGCGCCAGCGGCATCTTCAATGGCACCGCGTCATCGGCCGCAGCTATCTCATCGCCGTGCTACTGGCTGCCACCGGCGCATTTCTGCTTGCCTTCACCACGCGGCCCTGGGCCTGGCAGTTCGGACTTTTCGGTCTCGCCTTGGCGTGGGTCTCAACCAGCGGCATGGCCTATTACGCGATCAAGCGCCGCCAGATTCAGTTGCATCGGGAGTGGATGGTCCGCAGCTACGTTGTCACCTTTGCCTTTGTCACCTTCCGCCTGTTCGATGACATGGGGCCGACATCGCATCTGATGCCCGAGATGGATCGCGCCCTTACGTTCATCTGGGCCTGCTGGGCTCTTCCCCTTCTCGTCACAGAAGTGGTCCTGCAACTGCGCCGCATGCGCCACACGCACGCGCCGCTGCGTTAGGCCGTGCGAGTGTTCCCGCGCGGCGCCCGCATCGCGCGCGCGAGCAGGCGCCAATTAGACGGTCACCGAAGAACGCCACCGGAGCCCGGCTCGGGTACGTTACACTTTCCCGCATGACGCGCCACGCCTCGCTCTTCTTCTCACTCCTTGCCTTCGCCTCTCTCGCCGCCGCACAAAACCAGCCGCAGCCCGAGCCCGTGCCCATGCCGCCGCCCATCCCCGCGCCGGTCGACAAGGCCTATGCCGGTCCCATCCG
>JASHQQ010000283.1 GCA_030039035.1 Acidobacteriaceae bacterium
GGCGCGACCATGGTCTCTTTCAGGAATCCGAACTGGCGATCCCAGAGGATGCCGAGTCCGGAAAAGATGGACGAGAAAAGCACCGACATGCCGACCACGCCGGGCGCTACGAACTGGAAGTAGCTGCCATTGCCGGCACGCTGGAAGACGGGACCGAGTCCGAAGCCGAGCACGAGCAAATAAAGCAGCGGCTGCCCCAGCGACGCGACGATCTGCGCGCGCGAGCGGGTGTAGCGCTTGAGTTCTCTCAGCCACAGGATATAGATCGCATTCATCGTCTGCCTCCTTTTTGCCACATCTGTGCAAACTGCCGCATCTGGTCTTTCGAGCTGGCGGTTTCGTCGCGGATGGTCGAGCCGGTGAGCGCCAGGAAAGCCTCCTCCAGGTTTTCGGTGCCGGTTTCCTCCTTGATGGCTTTGGGCGTGCCCTGCGCCACCAGTTTGCCGTGATCGATGACGCCGATGCGGTGGGCAACGCGGTCGGCTTCGTCCATGTAATGCGTGGTCAGGAAGACGGTGACGTTTTCGCTCTCGTTCACGTTCTTCACGTGCGTCCAGAGCTGGTTACGGCTCTGCGGGTCGAGGCCGAGCGTGGGCTCGTCGAGAAAAAGGATTTTGGGAGTGTGCAGAAAGCCGCGGGCGATCTCGAGGCGGCGCTTCATGCCGCCGGAAAACTTCTTCACCTGATCGTTGCGGCGTTCCCACAGCTCGAAGAGCTTGAGCAGTTCTTCGCTGCGATGCCGGCGCACCTTGTGCGGCACGTGGTAGAGAACGCCGTGGATTTCCATGTTCTCCCACGCCGTCAGGTCGCCGTCGAGGCTGGGATCCTGAAAGACGATGCCGAAGCGTTTGCGCGTTTCGTTCTGGTGGGTGAGCGGGTCGAGACCATCCAGTTCGATGGAGCCGCCGGTGGGTTTGAGCAGCGTGGTGAGCATCTTGATGGTGGTGGTTTTGCCGGCGCCGTTGGGACCGAGGAAGGCAAAGATTTCGCCGGCCTCCACGTCGAAGGAGATGTCGTTGACGGCGGCGACCGGGCCGAAGGATTTGGAGAGATGGCGGACGCGGATCATGGCGATTCGAGGCCTCCGATCAGACAATACTGAACGGTTCAGTTTAGATTGTCAAGATGAGGGACCCCGAGGCGTCAGCGGCTTCGGCGAGCCGGACTTCAGGCGTGTGCCGGTTTGAGAGCGGGTTGAAGCGATTCCATGAGGGCGCGAACGTCCGCGTCGCCCTGGCCGGCGTCGGCAAAAGCGCGCAGCGCGTCGGGAAGCTCGGAATGGATCGCTTTGAGAAGGCCGATCCCGGCGTAGGCGCAAGCCTTGCTTTCGGGGTCCAGAATCGCCGTACCGAAGTTCCTCCGGGCGCGGTCGAAATCCCCTTCGAACATGGCAAGGGCGCCGCCACAGAGCGGGTCGGTCTTCTGCAAGGTAAATTTGTCGCCCGGTCGGGCATGCGAGATTTTCCGGATCAGATCGGAAAACACGAGCTTGAGAAAGAGACGGCACACCACGCCGCCCTCCGTGACGACGGGCCGTTCGCAGGCGCAGAAGTAGTCGCGAAGAAGCTCAACCAGGCCGAAGGCCTGCGTATCCTCGCCCTCGGCCTGAATCTCGCCGAGCCGGGCGAAACTGCGCCAGGCGTAGCCGTCCCCGGTTGCGCTGTCCTGCGCGATAAGCCTTGTCGAAACCTGCGCGAGTTCCGGGAGATCGAGGGCGAAAAAGAGGTCTTCGCACTGGCGCATCTCCGGCATGGGAGCCGAATCAGTCGGGAGGGAGGCAACTTGCTCGATCATTTGACCTGATTCCTTGGCGACGGACGGTATCGGGCCGGTCCTGTTCGGGAACCGCACGTGGGATGGCGCAGGGATTCAGATGTGGTTTGCCACTTCCAGAATTACCAGCCCGGTCGGCCCAACGGACAGATTTGGCCGGCATCCAGGTTCCGAAAGTACCGAACGAGGGCTGCGGAGGTGTGCGCAAGTGCTCCCTCCGCGGGTCCGGAGGCCTGAATTTGCCTAGCATCGGAGTCGTTGAATCCAGGCAGCTCTCCTCGCGGGAAAGCGCCGCGCGGAACAGCGCCAGAAAAAGGAGTGTTCCAGGCTTGGAACCGCTCTGGCCCGAGCGGCACTCCAGTCGCAGGCCGGAGGCTGGCGTATTCGAGCAACGAACCTGCGCCGCGCAGCTCCGGACGATCTCGCAAATCCCGAGTCTCTATGTCCCGAATCCGCAACGCCTGCGTCGGCGCGACCCCAGGGAGCGGCGACCTTGCACGGAACCCGCAAGGCCACGCCGTCTCAGGAATTGCCATAGCGGCCGAATGTCAAGCTTTCCAGGCAACCGCCGGCGCGGAGCGGAGGTATGCCAGCATGAATTAATTGTTACTTAAAGTGACTGAAAACAGTACACGCAGCTATTTATCGACTCAGGAGCCGGCCGTCTTGCCAAATATCCAGGATGAGCTCCGCCACATACAACCTTGATTCTTCCGGATTCCATTCAACTTGTTTCAGGCTCCAAACCATTGGCAAGAGAACTTCCCCCAGGGCGGGCAACACCCTTCCATATCATGCATTTCACCTGTCTCGCGGCGATCGGCCCGGCTCCCATCCATGCCCATATTTGCCGCTTCCCATGGGCCGTCGTGCCTTGAATTCTCTCATAACAAAGGTAACGAAAAGATACAATCCGGTGATTTGTGTCACTAAGAGCACTCACGGATTCGTCGATTCACATTCTTAGCGCGGCACAGGCGCCATCGGCGGCCAGACTGCGTGAAGAAACTCCAAGAGGTGAATCGTGTCCGTTTTTCCGTCTTACTCCTCCCATGCATGCAAGATCTCCGCCTTCCTTGCAGCACAGCAGAACTTAGGACGACAAAAAGGAATACCCGCGACACTTCGCTGCCGCAGAGTTATCGGGAAGTTATCGACTTATCTCGTCATCGCTGCGCTTTGCGGGGGAGCGGTGCGGATGAAGGGGCAGTCCGCGAGCCCTGCCGAGCTGACCAGCCCGGCGCCGGGAAGTGTGCTGCCGGGCTCATCGGTCACGTTTGAGTGGACACAAGGCACTGGCGTATCGGGATACTGGCTCCACATCGGCACAACCGGGGCCGGATCGGACAACCTCTACAGCTCCTCGGAGTCGGGAACATCGGCAACGGTCAGCGGCCTTCCCACCACAGGAGCCACGCTGTATGTAACGCTGTATTCGCTGATCGACGAAGTTTGGCAACCAGAAGATTACACGTTCACCGAGGATCCGCCGGTTCCCGCGGCGCTGACCAGCCCGGCGCCGGGAAGTGTGCTGCCGGGCTCCTCGGTCACATTCGAGTGGACGCCGGGCTCCCACGTCTCCGAGTATTGGCTGCGCCTGGGCACCACCGGAGCGGAGTCGAGCAACCTGTACAGCGCCCAGGTATCGGGAGGTTCGGTGACGGTCAACGGGATTCCCATTACCGGAGCCACGATCTATGCATCGTTGTTTTCGAAGATCAACGGGGTTTGGCAGCCTGCCAATTACACCTTTGCTGAAGCCGCGCCGGTTCCGGCGGTGCTCGTTAGCCCCACCGCGGGAATCCCGTTGCCCGGATCCCCGGTGACATTCGAGTGGACGCCGGGACTCGGAGTCTCTTCCTATTGGCTTCGCCTTGGCACTACCGGGGCCGGGTCGAGCAATTTGTATAGTTCGGGAGAAAAGGGAACATCGGTGACCGTGAGCGGATTGCCGACCAGTGGGGTTACAGTTTACGCGTCGCTGTTTTCGATGATCGACGGAGCGTGGCAACAGGCAAATTACGCTTTTCCGACGCTGGCGCTGAGCTCCGTATCGTGCACCACCACGTCGTTCGCAGGAGCCGGAGTGGACGCTTGCGCGGTGTCGCTCAACGGTCCTGCACCTGCCGGCGGTATGTCCGTGAGCCTGGCCAGCAGCAGCACGGCGGTGACGGTTCCGGCGACGGCGACAGTGGCGGCGGGTGCAACCAGCGCCGCGTTCACGGCGACGGCGACGGCGGTGGGCACGGCGCAGAGCGTGACGATCACGGCCAGCGCGGGCGGTGCGACGGCGAACTTCGCGCTGCAGTTGAATGCGGCGGTTCCGGCGATCACGTTGAGCACGAGCAGCCTTTCGTTCGGCAGCGTGAACCTGAACACGGCTTCTCCCCAGTCCATTACGCTGACTTCGAGCGGCACGGCGGCGCTGACGATCAGTTCTGCGACGATCAGCGGCGCGGGTTTCAGCGTCTCCGGAGCGACCTTCCCGGTCACGTTGAATCCGAACCAGACGGCCACGCTGCAGGTGCAGTTCGATCCGACGGCGGCGGGCGCGGCATCGGGATCGCTGAGCATTTCGAGCAACACATCTTCGGGCGGCACGTCGACGGTGGCGCTGAGCGGCACGGGCATGGCCACGCTGAGTTCGCTCACCTGCTCCGGCGCTTCGATGACGGGAGCGGGAACGGACAACTGCACGGTGAGCCTGAACGGCGCGGCGCCGGGCGGCGGGTTCGCGGTGAGCCTGGCCAGCAGCAGCACGGCGGTGACGGTTCCGGCGACGGCGACAGTGGCGGCGGGTGCAACCAGCGCCGCGTTCACGGCGACGGCGACGGCGGTGGGCACGGCGCAGAGCGTGACGATCACGGCCAGCGCGGGCAGTGCGACGGCGAACTTCGCGCTGCAGTTGAATGTTGGTACGCCGACGCTTGGTCTGAGCGCAAGCACCCTTGCATTCGGCAATGTGTCGGTGAATTCGCCGTCCACGGAGTCGCTCGTACTGACTTCAAGCGGCACGGCGGCGCTGACGATCAGTTCGGCAACGATCACCGGCACGGGGTTCAGCGTCTCCGGAGCGACGTTCCCGATGACCTTGAACCCGAACCAGACGGCGACGCTGGATGTGGAGTTCGATCCGACGGCGACAGGAACGGCGACGGGATCGTTGACCATCGCGAGCAACTCGTCGAGCGGCGGCACATCTGTCGTCAGCCTGAGCGGCGCGGGCGTGACAGTTGCCTATCAGGCGAATCTGACCTGGGATGCGCCGACCACCACCGATCCGATCGCAGGCTACAACGTCTATCGGGCGATCAGCGGCAGCAGCGCGTACCAGTTGCTGAATTCCTCGGTCGACGCGCAAACGAGCTATGTCGATTCCACCGTGCAAAGCGGAGACTCGTACGAATACTACGTCGAGACCGTCGACACTTCGGGAGTGTCGAGCGCTCCTTCCAGCGTAGTCTCATTGGTTGTTCCATAAATTGGGAAAAAGCTGAAGATCCTTCCCGCGCCGGACCTGGAGCACGATCCAGGTCCGGCAAGTTTTTGCAGTCAAAGGAGAAGACCAGCGGGCCCATGGCGAGGCCGGGTCGCAAGCGGCGCCTTCGGTTGACGCCGCAGATTGTGCCGGCGATCGCATTCCGGACGCAGGTTCCGGGATTCTGATTCACCATCCTTTCCGCCTCGCCGTCTCCACCCTTCGATGGGTGCCTGACCCCACCTGCAGACGGAGGACGGGCCAACTGCAGCAACGATAGTGTGAGTGCGGGCAGCCGCGTCCAATTCCAGGTCTCTCGATCTCAAACGGGTCCCGCCGCCGTAGCGGAATCGCAGGGAGGGGGTCCCGGTGACAGGCGATCGAACTCGACGCCTTTCGCTGCGGCGAGTTGCGCCGGCTTGAGCAGCGCGGCTCCACGATACGGTGTCTGCGATTTGGGCAAGGAAGCCCATGCAGGATTCTGCGGTGAAGGAGCCGTGAATTCGATGATCCGAAGTCGTTCGCCAAAAGTGTATGCCACAATCGCCATGCTGGCGTTCGCGGGAGGAACCGCGTGCGCGCAGATTCCGACGGGCAGTCTCAACGGCATGGTCACCGACCCGAAGGACGCAGTGGTCTCCGGCGCGCATGTGACCGCCGTGAGTTCGACCCAAGGCGTTTCGCACGAGACAACGACGAATAGCAGCGGCCTGTACACCCTGCCGGATCTTCCCGCCGGCCAATACGACCTCAAGATCGAGCAGCCGGGATTCGCGGTCAGCGAGTTCCGGAGTGTTGACATCGAGCCTGGCCGCAACACCACGATTGACGCCCGGCTGAAGATTGCGCAGGCCGGCTCGACGGTGGAGGTCAACGCGTCCGAGGCAACCATCGATGTGACGCAGTCGATGATCCAGGGGCAGATCACCTCGAGCACCATCGAGAGCATTCCGTTGAACGGAAGAAACTTTCTTGAGCTCGCGTATCTTGTCCCCGGCAACCGGCCGGCGCCGACCTTCGACCCGACCAAGACCAACACGCTTGAAGTGAGCTCGGCGGGCAGCTTCGGGCGCGGCGGCAACATTACGGTGGATGGCGGCGACAACAACGACGAGGTGGTGGGTGGGACCCTTTCGAATTTCCCTGAAGATTCGGTGCAGGAATTTCAGATCGCAACGGGACGGTTCACAGCCGAGGTCGGCCGCTCGGGGAACAGCATTATCAATATCGTGACCAAATCGGGTACCAACAAGTACCACGGCTCAGCGTTTTTGTTCGAGCGCAACCGGAATCTGCAGGCGCTGCCGGCGACCTTCGACCGCGACCTGCCGACGCCGCCATTCGACCGCGAGCAGACCGGCGGATCGATCGGCGGGCCGATTCGAACGGACAAGGCATGGTGGTTCTCGTCGTTCGAGTTTCGCGACCAGAACGCGGCGCTGCAGACCGGATCGCGTGATTTTGCCAACGATACGATCCTGAACACTTCGGCGCCGGCGCCGCTGCGCGAGGCGCTGTGGTCAACGCGATTCGACGAGCAATTCGGGCCGCACAACAGCTTGATGGGCCGCTACTCGTTCGACCGCTCCACGGACACGGCGGAAGCGACCCCTTCGGAGACGACGCCTGCCTTTACCGCGGCGGAGCGGCAGAACTCGCTCAACCGGTTCAACTCCGCCTTGGTGGGCTGGACCACGGTGCTTGGCCCCACACGCGTGAATGCGGTGACGTTCCACTACGACAATTTCTATAACGATATTCCTCCGTTCCCGCAGGACGCGCCCACGACCGATCCGCCGCTGGACCTGACCAACGAGCTGATCTTTCCCGACCTGGCGGACGGGGCGAATTTCAATCTGCCGCAGATCACGCATCTGAACCGGATCCAGCTTCGCGACGCTTTCACATGGACGCACGGCAAACACACGCTGCGCTTCGGCCCCGAGTTCCAGCATTACACGGCCTACGGCGAGATCAACGTCTTCGGGACGGGCACGGTGATCCTGACGTCGGATTTCGGGTTTGCCGACCTCAACGGCGACGGCAAGATCAACGATCTCGATATTCCCGAGGCCGTGGGGCTGAAGAGCAGCGCGCCGGTGACGCCGGTGCCGATTCCGACGGTCTTCGACAGCTACGTGGCGGGATACGGACAGGATGACTGGCGCGTGAATCCGAGGCTGACGCTGAACCTGGGGCTGCGGTGGGAGTACGACTCGAACCTGACCGGCAACTCGAGCGCGCACGAGCCGTGCCCCAATCTGACGCAGCAGCCCACGCAGCCGTGCACATGGATGGCGAACGTCATCGACCTCAAAAAGATTCCGGACAAGAAGGATTTCGGGCCGCGAGTGGGGTTCATCTTCGATCCGATCGGCAAAGGCACCACCGTGCTGCGCGGCGGATACGGGATTTACTATGACCGCATCATTCTTGAGTCGGGTGCGGAGGAACTGGTGCAGAACGATCGCGCACTGACGGTGACGCAATACGCGGGTTCGACATGCGAGTCGCCGTTCGTTCCCGGGCCCCCGAGCCTGGACGCGTGCTTTGCACCTGAGGCGAAGTTCTCGCCGGGTTCGCCAAGCCTGGCGAGTCCTTTCAGCGGGCCGCACCAGGTCGGCGGCGTGGGCATTCTGGCCATGGGGCCGGATGCGCACCATCCGCTCTTCCAGCAGTTTTCCGGAGGGATGCAGCAACAGTTTGCGAGTAACTGGCTTCTTTCGGCGGATGGGCTGCACGTGTTTGCCACGCGGCAACTCATCGGCCACCTCGTGCGCAGCACCGACTCGACGTCGCCGTACATTACCTGTCCCGGCGACAACGTACCGTGCACCATCTTCGATCCGCTGACGGGAATTGCCGACAACATCACTCTGATCCAGTCGCAGGCCAAGTCGTGGTACGACGGATTGATTGCGAGCCTGCAGCACCGGCAGACGAAGGTGGGGCGCGTGGCGTACCAGTACAACCTGAGCTACACGCTGTCGAAGACGTTCGACTACTCGGACGACGATCAGTTGACGAACAGCAACGCCGACGAGCAGGTGGATCTGGTCGAAGGCATCAACAATCTGCGACTCGAGAAGGGGTACGCGGTGACGGATGAGCGCCACCGGCTCACACTATATGGCGAAGCCCAGTTGCCGTGGGGATTCTCGGTGGCTCCGCTCTATACTTTCGGCTCGGGCGTTCCCGCGGATACGTTTTTGCCGGGAACGGCGATCAACGGCGCGAGCGGTTCGCGGCTGCCGCTGCTGCCGCGCAACGCGCTGGCGCGCGAGGTGCGCAACAGCGACCAACTGAACGCGGTCATCGATCGCTGGAATGCGCTGCCGGCGTGTCCGGCGGCGTATCCCTGCCTTGCGGGCGGCACGCTGGAGCACGTGCCCGGAGGGATTAATTTTTTCAGCCCCTTCAGCTCGCTCGACCTGCGGGCGCGGAAGGATTTTCGCATCGGCGAACACGCCATGGTAAGCCTGATGGGCGAAGGCTTCAACCTTTTCAACGAAACCAACATTCGCGGATCGACGAATACGAACTTCTCAGGACGGAACATCTCGATCGGACCGTTTCAGCCGGCGCAGAACGGAGAGCCGGCGCAAACGGTGCAGCAGAATTTCTATTCCGCGGTGAGCACGGCAGGAGGGTTCTTCGGCTCTGGCGGGCCGCGGGCGTTCCAGTTTGTGACAAGGATCGAGTTCTGACTCGCGGATTTCAGCCCGCGAGATGTGCGGGGGGCCAAGGCCCTCGAGTCGCGGCTCCTTCCATCCCAGGTCCCAACCCGGAGATCTCCGCCACAGCGAGCACACATCCCTCGCTGGGAGCCCCGGACCTGCGGCACCCATTTCAATGAGGTATTTGAGAAGTCGGACCTTCACTTGATTCAACTGCCGGGCACATGACGCCGGATGGCCGCGGCGAGCTGATCGGGATCGAAGCCGAACGGGCCGGGCTTGCTCTTGTAGAGGACGCGGCCGCCGGGAGCGATGAGATAGAGGCGATCGGGCCAGCCGGTGTACGCAGCTTCGACGCGGTTGTCGAAGCCGTCGACGAGAGCGGGGAACTTGATGCCCAGCTTGCGCACGCAGGTTCCGGCCACGGAGTAACGCTCCTCCTCATTGCGGGGACTGGCGAAGAGCACACCTTCCTTCACGTTGGAGCGCATCTGCCACACATCGGTGGGATGGGCCTCGAGGATATAGAGCGCATAGAAAGCGATCTTGTCCCTGTATTGAGCGGAAAGCTTGTTCAGGGCGGGAACCTCCCGCCGAAATGGCGGTCAGGTATAGCTCCCGAAGACGAGCACGACCGGCTTCGAGGTCCACAGCGAAGCCAGTTGCACCGGTGCTTTGGTTTCAAGCGTCTCGACGGTGAAGTCGGGAGCCTGAGCGCCCGGGTTCAGGCTGCCGTAGCGAGCCTGCGTCCACATGGTCTCGAACGGGAAGAGAAAGAATGCGGGCATGGGCATGTGCGACATCACGCGCGCGAAGGCTTCCGGCGGCTGATGCATGGCCCAGTCAATGTAGCCCAGAAAGCCCGCCCAGGCGATCACCAGGACACCCAATATGCCCGCCAACCTGCGCTTCGTGGTTTTCTTCATCGCCATCGGCGTCTCCTCACTTGGTCATTGCATTCATCTCGAGATAGTTCTGGGGCGGAATCCCGAAGGCATCCGCGACGCGATTGAAGAAAGCGAACATCGCCGTGATATACACCGCCTCGGCGATCTGCGGCTCGGTCCAGCCATGATCGCGCAGCCCCTGCACCTCCTCCGCGGTGGTTCGATACGCGGCTTCGGTCACTTTGGCTACGTAATCCAGAAGCGCGCGCTCGGCGGGGTTCAATCCGGCCTCGTCGAGCTTGCCGTGAACCAGCGCCTGCACCGTTTTTTCGTCGGCTCCCTGAACCCGCAGGAAGTAGGCATGCGAGTCCAGTCAATAGGGGCATCGGTTTAGGTACGAAACCCAACTGGCGATGGCCTCTTTCTGGCGGCGGTTGAGATGCCCCTCGGAAAAATGGACCGTGTCGCTGAAGCGCATGACTTCGCGCAGGAAATCGGGGCGATGGCTGAAGCACTTGAGAATGCCGGGGACCTTTTGCCGGCCGGACTTCTGCCGCCACTCGTCGTAGACCCTGGCGACGTCGCCGGCCGCATCGGCGTCTTCGATCAGCTTGATTCTGGTCTCGCTGTCAGGCATCCTCGATTTCCCCGTGATCAGTGGGAATATACCATGCGGGTCTTCGAGGCGAGTTCCAACTTTTGGTTGACCGCGGCCCGCTCTTATGGCGCAACTCCACCGGCGTCGCTCTTTGGCTGCCGGAATCGATTTGCCTACGCCTACTGCTCGCCTGCAGAATCTTCCTCTATCAGCCGCAGAACGTCGCGTTTGCCGTGAAGAACCCGGATTACGCGAATTCCTTCATCGGAAAATGAATTGTAGACCCCCACTGCCGAGAAGCCCGGGACAGGCCACGATCGCAAACCCTTTAACATTGGATTCTTGAAAAACTTTGGGGCTCCGATGCCGGGATTGCCCGAGATTCTGTCGATAGCTGATTCGACGGCGTCAAGAAACCGCCGCGCAGCTTTCGGGCTGCCTCTCTCGTCGAGATACCAGGCGAATTGTCGCAAGATGTCTTCGCGAGCGGCGCTGCGAATGGATACATTCATCGCTTGGGCCGCTTCCTCGCTGACTGCTTGCGTTTCGCAAGAATCCTGGCCGCATCTTCCCGGAGTTCGTTCCAGAATTCAGAGGTCAAGGCAATGTCCGAGCCCCGGCTCAGCCCGTCAATAAGGAGTGCTTCGAGCCGCAAATCGGATTCCCGCGCCTGCGCCTCTCTCAGCAAACCACGTACATATTCACTTACGTTGCCGTAGCCTTTTGTTTGCACCTCGTTGTCGATAAACTCCTTCAAAGAGTCGGGCAGAGAGATTGTCACAGTGGTCATCGAGTCACTCCGCTTCACATTTTAGCAATAGTTCTTAAATATTAAGAACAATCACTGCCGCAACTCCACCAGCGTCGCTCCCTGGCCGCCTTCGTTCTGCGGCGCCTCGGCGACGGTGGCCACATGGGGATGACTCCTGAGGAACTCGCGCACGCCGCGACGCAGAATGCCCGCGCCGTGGCCGTGAATCACGCGCACGCGCGGCAGTCCGGCGAGAAACGCGCGGTCGAGATATTTTTCCAGCTCGTCTGTGGCCTCATCCACCGTCCTGCCGATAAGGTTGATCTCGGTGCGCATGTTGTCGGTGCCGGGACTGGAGACGGAGACGTGCACGCCCTTTTGCCGGCGCGCCGCGTCGAGCGGTTTTTCCGCCGCACCCGTCAGCGGCTCCGCGGCACGCACCAGTTCGGCAATCTCATCCCGCTTCACGCGCATCTTGATCGGGCCCAGCGCCACCTCGAAGAGATCCTTCTCTACCTCGCGCTGCACCGTCGCAATCCTGTTCATCGACTTCAGCCGCACCTGGTCGCCGGCGGCGACATGGCGCAGCACATGCGGCTGCGCGTTGACGTCGCCGCGGTCGGCGCCGGTGCGATGCGCGACCACTGTCTGATTCAGGCTCTCCTGGAACTCGCGCCGCAGCCGCTGAATCCGGCGTTCCGCCTCTTTTGACAGCTTCTGCTGTGCGGCGCGGTCCTCGATGGCGCGGACGTTTTCACGCATCTGAAACTCGAATTCTTTCAGCAGCGAGGCCAGCTTGGCCTCGAGCTCGCGCATGCGATTGCGAATCTCCACGTCGCCCTCGCGCGCCAGCTTCGCCCGCTCCTGATTAAGTGCATATTGCTGTTCGCGCGCCGCCTTGCGTTCGGTTTCGAGCTCGGTAAGCTGGTTGTGCAGGCGATCGAGGAATCGAGCGATGTCGGCCTGCTGCGAGCCCAGCCGCTGGCGCGCGGCCGTAATGATCTCTCGGTTCAGGCCCAGCCGCTCGGCGGTTTGAATGCCGGCCGATGCGCCCGGCAAGCCGAGCCGCAGTTGATAGTTGGGCACAAGCGTCACTTCATCCACGCCGGCGGCGGCGTTCAGCACTCCCGGAGTGTTCGCCCCGTAGACTTTGAGCGATGTATGGTGCGTCGAGATCAGCGTCCACGCCCGAAGGCCGAGAAAATAGCTCGCCACGGCGACAGCCAGAGCGGAACCCTCTTCGGGATCTGTCGAAGACCCAAGTTCGTCGAGCAGCACCAGCGCTCGCTCGCCTGCAAAGCGCGACAGCCGGTCGAGATTCAGGATATGCGCGGAAAACGTCGACAGCTCCGCTTCAATCGACTGCGCATCCCCGATATCGGCGAGGAAAGCTGTGAAGACCGGGAAGCGAGCCTGTAACGCGGGCACGGGCATCCCCGCCTGCGCCATCATGGCGAGCAGTGCGACGGTTTTCAGCGTTACGGTTTTGCCGCCGGTGTTGGGACCGCTGACGACGAGCTGGCGCGCAGCGCCGGTCAATTCGAGCGTGAGAGGAACGACGCGGCCGCCGGTCGAGCGCAAATGATTCTCGAGCAGCGGGTGGCGCGCCGCGGCAAGCTGCAGCGAATCCTGTCCAAAGGCCGGCCCCACGCAGTGGAAGTCGCGCGCAAAGCGGGCGCGCGCCTGCAGCGTGTCCACGAGCGCAAGAACGTGCGCGCCTTCGACCAGCGCCTGCGCATAGCTCCCCACCTGCGCCGTGAGCGCAACAAAGATGCGATGGATCTCCGCCTGCTCTTCCTCAACGAGGCGGACAAGCTCGTTGTTTTGCTCGATGGTTTCGAGTGGTTCGAGATACACCGTCTGACCCGATGAACTCGCGCCGTGCACCACGCCGGAGACGCGCCGTTTGAGCTCGCTGCGCACAGGAATGACGAAGCGGTCGCCGCGAATGGTGATGAGATCTTCCTGCGTCGATCCTTCGGCACTGAGCTTGCGCAGCGCGGCGCGAAGGCTCTCTTCGATCACGCGCCGCTGCCGCTCCTGTTCGCGGCGAATGCGATTCAACTCGGGCGAAGCGTCATCGGCGAGCGACGCGTCAGGCTGAATCTTGCGCTCGATCGCATCGGCAAGCGGGCGCAGGTTCACCGTGAGCGCCGCCGTAAGCTCGGAGAGTCCAGGCAGCTTGCCGGCCAATCGCGACGGCGGCGACTGCAGGATCGCCTGCCACGACGAAATGTCGCGCGCCAGGCGCGCCACGGCCTGCAACTCGCCGGCTTCCAGTGCCGCGCCGGCAATTTGCGCCTTGGCAGCGTGTTGCGCCGGATCGAACAAACCTCCGAGCGGAAACGATATCTGCTCTTCGAGCAGCAGGCGCGTCTCCGCTGTCAGCCGGTGCTGGCGCGCGATCCATTCTTCATCGCTCGACGGCCTGAAGGTGAGCAAAGCCTCGCGGCCGACCGGAGTCGCGGCGAACCCGGCGACCAGCGCCAGCAGCGGCTCCCATTCGAGCGCACTGAAGTCGGCGTGTTCCACCGGAGACGGGATGGGATCGAGCAGGGGCACAGGTATGCTCATCTATCTTAGCGAGAACCATGCCTTCGCAACGGCCAGGCATAGCCGGACCGTGGGTCTCAGGCCATCTGCAGCTTTGAATCCCGCTCCAGCAGCCGCACTGTGATGATGGCGGCCGGCACAAGAAAGACGAGCGATCCGACGACCCACATGATGACCGCGCCGAGAACCTGGTCGGAGAGCAGCGACACGCCAAAGACGTTGGGCTGGGATGCGTAGTACGCGTAGACGGGGCGGCCGCAGAAGGCGAGCATCGCCGAGATGGCGGTGTTGACCACGTCGGCTCCGACAAGATACGGCAGCAGATGCCAGCCCAGCGGGCGCGAACTCTCCGGCCATGGCCGGATCAGCGGCCACCAGAAGAGAATCGACGTGCCCAGAAAACATATGTGCTCGAAGTCGTGCCAGCGCTCATGCTCCAGCGCGAAATCATAGGCGCGCGGCACATGCCAGAGCAAAAACGCGAGATTCATCGCCAGCCATGCCACTTTCGGCGTGGTCAGGAACCGGCCGAGCGCGCGCAGCACCGGCCAGCGAAGCAAAGGGCCGAGCAGATAAACAGTAGCCGCGCGCGGAAGCCCGCGCAACAGTGGAACCGTGGGATATCCGAGCAACAGCAGCGGAGGCACAAACGACATCAGCAGCAGGTGCTCGATCATGTGCGCGCTCAGCAGGGTGTCGGCAAAGCCGTCCATCGGCGAGCCGATCGAGATCCACAGAACGGCAAGACCGGAAAGAAACGCCGCCAGCCGCAGAGCGGGGAATTGCGCCGGCCGGGTGCGGCGAATGTGAAGCCAGCCGCGCAGGTAGACAACCGCGGAGAGAATTACCGCCGTCGTCAGGGAGAGCGGCGGAGACCATTCCGCGAAGATGGCGCGCGTTGCAGGAGACATGACTTCCTTTGTCCCACCCTTGCGCCAGCCACCCCACGGACAAAGACCCGTCCGTGGGGGCCCCGGCGCCGCAAGGATGGGCCACCCGGATGGTATTGGTACAGACGCTCAAGCGGCTATCGTCCCGGCCGCGCGGGAAGGTTCGGCGTTCCCGGCTGGGGCCCGGGCGATTCGGCCACGTTGCGCGAGGCGTCGATGGCGGCCGGAACGCGCCCGGAGCGAAGCGTTTCAAGGAAATCGACCAGCGCCGTCGTTTCAGCGGGGCTGAGCGCATTGCCGAAGGCCGGCATATTGCCGCCGCCCTGCAGCACCTGGCGGATCATCTGGTCTTCGGTCATCTGCGAGGCGACTCCGTCCAGCGCCGGTCCGCGCATTCCACCTTCGCCGCCAATAGCATGACAATTGCGGCACTGCTTGTTCTGGAAGACGATGGCGCCGGCGCGCTCCAGGGGAGTCCGGTCTTTCAGACAGGCGACCGGCACCGGCTCCCTGCTCCACGCGTCCATGATCGGGCTCCACGGCGTATAGGTGCCGAGGCGCGTGAAGATGCCGAGTGTAAGAGCGACGCCGGTAAGCATCAACACAGCGCCCGGCCGGCGCGACCAGTGCTTTTCGCCTTCGCCGAAGATGAGCGGCAGCAGGATCAAGGCGAGAACGATGACTACAGGCGCGATGAACAGCGCCGGCGTTTCCAGATTCGCGGGCAGGTAGGCCAGCACCGCGTAGATCCAAAGGAAGGCGACATCGGGCTTGGGCGCCGTCTGAATGATCGTGGGATCGGGCTGGCCTGTGGGACCGAAGGGCCCGAACCAGGCGGCGCAGGCCATCACGGCAAGAACGATCGCCGCGGCAAAGAGGGCATCCTTCCACGCCCCTTCGGGCACGAAAGGGATACCCGATTTTTGAGTGAGCTTGTGGTATTCGGCGACGTAGGTTTTCTTGCTGACCAGCCGCCCCGGCATGGGCCACTCGTTGATGCCGAGCCGCAGCACCATCCACGCGTGAACGCCAACCAGCGCCAGCAGGATTCCGGGAATGACGAAGACGTGCAGCGCGAAGAACCGCGAGAGCGTTGGCCCGGCCAGGATGGGGCCGCCGAGGAGGATATCGACCAGCGCTCCGCCGATCCATGGAACGCGGCTGACGATGGAAACGCCGATGCCCAGCCCCCAATAGGCGTCCTGGTCGAAACGCAGGACCTGGCCGGTAAAGGCCATGCCCAGCGTGAGCAAAAGCAGAAACACGCCCACGATCCAGGTGAGTTCGCGCGGGTATTTGTAGGCGCCGAAGAGGAAGACCTGCGCAAGGTGGATGAGCACCACGGCGACCATGAAGTCCGATCCCCAGCCGTGCAGCGCGCGCAGATACCAGCCCAGGCGTATGTTGTGATCGAGGAATTGCAGGCTGTTCCAGGCTTGGCCGGCGGTCGGCGCGTAGACGATCGCCAGCAGAATCCCGGTCACGATCTGCAGCATGAATAGCACTGCGGCCGCGCTGCCGAAGACGTACCACCAGCTCGAGGTTTTCGAGGGCACAGGGTGTTCGGCGGCGCCGGTGATGGCTTCGCCCAGGCCGAGGCGCTGCTCGAACCAGCCGTAGAGATCGAAGATGCGCTGCTTCATGCCGGCCATGAATCGTCTCCCGGCTTCTGCGATGGGATTCCGGAACCCGCTTCGGCCGATGCGGCGGGTTGTATCTGGGTCAGCCGCGGGCCGCCGCAGTTCTTCGACGCCAGCGTCGGGATCTTGCCCGCCAGGATCATCAGCTTTCCTTCGGCAACCTTGTGCTCATACTCGAAGAGGCCGCGCGGAGGCGGTCCCGAGGCACGCGAACCGTCGGCGTAATAGACACCGCCGTGGCAAGGGCACATGAACAACTGCGACTGGGCAAACCAGCGCACCGGGCAGCCGAGGTGCGCGCAGTTGATGGCGAAGACCTGAAAATCGTTTCCGTGGATGCGCCGGACCCAGCAGGGAATGTCGGCTGTCTGCCCGTCCCAGGGAGCGGTGAACGGGTCACGGAAACTGGCCAGCCGCGTTTCGCCTTCGGGATAATCGCCGGCGTCGCCCAGATCGATCCACGCATTCTGGCTCGCGCTTTTTCTGAGCGCCGGTCCGAGAAGGTAGCCCAGGATGGGGATCGCCAGAACCGTTCCCACCATGCCATTCAGAAACAGGGCCATTTTGAAGAGGAAAATGCGGCGCGAGCGGCCGGACGCATCGGTCCGCGGGGTCGTCGCATCGGCAAGTTCACCCGACGGCTGAGAATCGATCGGCTGCATTGTCTCCTGCTCCATGCGGCTGTCTCCTTTCCCGGCAAAACGATATCCGGCGCATTCGCATCAGGGGTGCGTGGGATAGGGCTGGCCCGGGTTGGCTACGCGTTTCGAGGCCATCCACGCAACGATATCGGTGACTTCCTGGTCGGTCATCGGCCGCGGCCCGTCAGTGCGCCAGTCCGGCATTCCCTGGTCGGGCCGCCCGGCGATGGTCACGTCGCGCAAATACTGGTCGCTGAAGAGCGCGAGATACGAGCCATCCACCAGCGACCCGGGCTTCGCGCTGCCCGAGCGGCCGGGATCGAAGCTCACGCTCACCACTCCGCCGCCGCCGTTAGCTCCGTGGCATCGCGCACAGAATTCGCCGTAGGCCGCGAGTCCGCGCGCCGCGTCGCCATGCGATGCCGCCGTATATGGCGGAGGCGCCAGCCCGGAGAGTGCTGCTGCATCTCCCCAGCGCCGCACAATGCCGTTGGCCAGCACGTCCACCTGCTTGCCGGTCAGCATGCCGCCGGCGCTCTGCGCGAAGGCGGGCATCAGCGTGCCAGGCCTTCCCCGGGCGATGATTTCGCGGATCCGGTCCTTCGCCAGCGCCACGTAGGCGGGATTGGCCAGCATGATGGAAGCGCCATCCCGGCCGTTGTCGCCGTGGCATCCCGAGCAGTTGCCTTGGAAGAGCGTGGCGAAGTCGAGCTCGCTCTCCGGCCGAGGCACCTCGGGACCCGGCGCCGGACGGCCATGGACCAGGCCGCATCCGGAAAGCGCGATATCGACCGCCGCGCACATTGCCCACAGCCGGAGCGCGCGGCGAACGGTTCGTGGTTGAGGCGCAGGCTTCATGGCTCTTCGCTTTCCGTCTCCTGCAAGTCTCCCTCCAGCCCGGCGCGGACCGAAAACGGCAGCGCCCGGAACTGCGGCGTGCGCACTTTCACCTGCAGGTTCACCACGAATCCGCAAACCAGCCCGAACGCGATTTGCGAGGCCACAAACCACGGCCAGTCGATGCGGTCGTTGAGAATCGGGCTGATCACGGCCAGCGCCGAGTGCAGCAGTCCGGTCCACAGGAACGGCGCTATGAAGCCTGCGGTAAGGATCGGCACGCGGGGAAACATGGGCAGCATGGCGCCGTAGAGCAGCCCCACGAGCAGGGAAGTGAGCGCATGAATGCCAAACGCAGCCAGCAGGCCCAAGGGATGGAACTGCGAGAGAAATTCGTTGCTCTCGCCGGCCCAGCTCACGAAGCCGCCCGCCGCGAGCAGGTTTGCGGCATACCACAGGCTGTGGAAGCGCACCAGGCTGAACCCGGTTGCGGGGACAATCATGGCGATGCCGCCCACGATGCCGCCCTTCACTCCGGCCCAGACGCTGAACGTCTCGATGGGCAACAGTTTGCGGTGCTTCTCGTCGACCGCCGGATGGGCGCGTATGCCGCGCGTGCTCACCACGGGTATGACCTCGACCACCGTGGGAACGGTGGCGTGATGCTCATGTGGCAGGACCTCGAGGAACCAGCCCACCGCCCCGCGCCCGACAAGGATCACGCCGAGCGCGCTGATGACCCAGTGCGTGACCATGCCGGAGATCACCAGGCTGACGCCGAGAGCCAGCACCAGCGGCCACACGGTGGGCACCGGCAGGGCCACGCCCTCGGCAGAGTGGACGTGGGCGCGGCTGCCGGATTCTTCTCCGTACGTCATTTCGTCGTTTCGCATTCCCGGCTCCATCCGCCTTATCTGCCCACCAGGTAGACCACTGTGAAGACCACGACCCACACGCCGTCGACGAAGTGCCAATAGAGCGACAACGTGTCGAATTTTTCAATGTGATGCTCGTTCACGCGACCGAAGAGCGCGAAGAGCAGCGTCAGCGAAAGCATGATCAGGCCGACGATCACGTGCGAGGCGTGCAGCCCGACCAGCGAATAGTAGGTGGTGCCGAAGAGGTTCGTCTGCAGCGTCAATCCTCTTTCATAGATCAGGCGATACCACTCCTGCGCGGTCGACAGAAGAAAGATCGTGCCCAGAATCACGGTTCCGGCGAGCCAGAAGGTGAACGCGCGCAGATTCACCTTGCGCAGCCCGCCCACCGCGAGGTGAACCGTGATGCTGCTCGAAAGCAGGCAGATCGTGCCGAAGATGGGCACTTCAAGCACCTGGTCCGGCGTGGGCCCGGTGAGGCTTTTGCCGAGATAGAAGATGTAGGCGACGATGAAGATGATGAAGATGGCCGACTCGGCGATGATGAGGCACGCCATGCCCACGGTGCCGCGATAGGGCTGCGTCCACGGCGCCTGCGCGCCCGGCTGCATCGGAAGTGTGCTTGCGCTGCTCATAGCTCGTAGTCCGAATCCGGATCCTCGGGATGCTTCAGGTCCCACAGCGGGCGGCGGCTCTTCACGGTCGGCAACACCGCAAAGTTGTAGTCGGGCGGCGGCGATGACGTCGACCACTCCAGCGTCCACGCGTCCCAGGGGTCGGGCCCGGCCATCTTGCCGACGTAGTACGACCGAACCAGGTTGTAGACGAAGACCAGGACTCCCGCGGCCTGAAAGAGAACGCCGATGGTCACGATCAGGTTCAACGTTCCCCAGCCGCGGTCGGCCTCGTAGGTGTAGATCTGCCGCGGCATTCCCAGCAGGCCGGGGATGTGCATGAAATCGAAAGTGAGGTGAAAGCCGATGACAAACAGCCAGAAGTGCCACTTGCCGATCTTCTCCGACATCATCCGCCCGACGATCTTGGGGTACCAGTAGTAGAACGCAGCAAAAAGCGCAAAAAGGATGCCGCCGACGATCACGTAGTGGAAATGGGCCACCACGAAATAGGTGTTGTGCAACTGCCAGTCGAACGGCGCCACGGCCAGGATGATGCCTGTCAGTCCGGCGATGAGGAACTGGAAGAGAAATGCGATGCTGAAAAGCATGGGCGTAGCGAAGATCAGGCGCCCGCCCCACATGGTCGCCAGCCAGTTGAAGATCTTTATGCCGGTGGGCACCGAGATCACCATGGTGGCAAAGACGAAGAAGGTGTTGCCGGCCGCGCCCATCCCCACCGTGAACATGTGGTGCGCCCACACGCTCAGGCTGATGAATCCGATGCACACCGAAGCCGCCACCATGGCCGGATAGCCGAAGATCGCCTTGCGCGAGAAGACCGGCACGATCTCGTTCATGAAGGCAAAGGCCGGCAGCACCAGCACGTAGACCTCGGGATGGCCGAAGATCCAGAAAAAGTGCATCCACAGCAGCGCCGAGCCGCCGGCCTGGGTGTCGAAAAAGTGCGAGCCCAGGTAGCGGTCGAGCGTAAGCATGATCTGTGCGGCAGTGAGCGGGCTGATGGTGACGAAGACCAGGCCGCCCATCACCAGGTAGATCCACACCAGCAGCGGCATGCGGCTCAGCTTCATGCCCGGGCAGCGCATGCACAGGGTCGTCGTGACAATATTGAGCGCTGTCCCGATGGAGCCGACGCCACTGAGCAGAATGGCCAGCGTCCAGTAGTCGGTGCTGTGGCCGGGCGAGAAGACCTTGGCCGTCAGCGGCGCGTAGGCGAACCACCCCACGTCCGGCGCCGACCCGGCGGCATAGAGTCCGCTGGCGCCCAGATAGCTGAAGTAGAGCAAGACGCCGGCGAAAGCGGAGATCCAGAAGCTGAACGCATTGAGGCGCGGAAACGCCATGTCGCGTGCGCCGATCATGATGGGAACCAGATAATTGCCGAATCCGAAGACGATCGGCATGGCAACGAAGAAGATCATGGTCGTGCCGTGCATGGTGAACAGCCGGTTGTACACCTGCGGCGAAACGAAGTGATTGTCGGGCACGGCGAGCTGGATGCGGATCATCGTCGCTTCAACGCCGCCGATGACCAGGAAGATCAGCGCGTAGGTGATGTACAGAATCCCGATCTTCTTGTGGTCGACCGTGGTGAGCCACTCATGGATGACGCCCCCCGGCGTGCGCGCGCGCTGCGTGGCCTGCGTCTCGTCCACTCCTTTGATGGCTGGGATCGTGCTCAAGAGCGTCTTCTCCGGCGGACGGTTAGCGTAGCTGGGACAGGTACGCGGTAATGGTGTCGAGGTCGTGCGCGTTCAGATGCATCGACGGCATCAGGCATCCAGGCTTCAGGGAGTTTGGATCGTCGATCCATTGGCGCAGGTTCCCGGGCGTGTTCGGCACCGCTCCCGAAGCGATTGTGTCGCGGCTGGCCAGATGCGTCAGGTCCGGGCCGAAACGCCCCGTCGCCACCGTTCCGGCAATCGCGTGGCAGTTGATGCAGGCGTTGTGCATGAACACCTGCTCGCCTTCCGCGGCTGTGCGGTCGGAAGAAAAATCCTGCCGCGCCGGTTGCTGCTGCGCCTTCACCCAGGCGTCGAAGTCCGCCTGCGGCTGCACGTAAACGCGCAAGAGCATCCTGGCGTGCTGGGTGCCGCAATACTGCGCGCACTGGCCCAGGTACAGGCCGGGTGTCGGCGGGTCGATCCATGCCTCGTTCACGCGGTTGGGAATCACATCCATCCTGCCGGCCAGCCGGGGAACGAAGAAACTGTGGGTCACGTCGGCCGACGTCACTTCGAGATAGGTGGGATGCTCCTCATCGCTGACCGGAACGTGCAACTCGTTGGCGGTCACGATTCCCAGCTTCGGATAGTGATACTCCCACCAGAACTGATGGCCGACCACCGTCACTTCCAGCGCGCCCTTGGGCTTCGCGATCGCCTCGGTGCCCAAAATGACGCGCGTGGTGGTGAGAAAGAGGGTCACCACAATGAGGATCGGGATCACCGTCCACGAAAGCTCAATCTGATTGCTGCCGTAGATCTGCGCCGGCTCGCGATTTTCGTCTCCGGGACGCTGGCGATAACGGATCAGCACGAAGGTCAGCAGCCCGGCAACCACGATGAAGATTCCGAGGGTAATGTACAGAACAAAAAGCGAAATGCCGTAGATGGACTGCGCCTGCGGATCGGCAGGGCTGAAGAGCGTCATTGGCGAATCGGCACGCGCTTCCAGCGAGAGCGCGAGCGCGCCGCACGCTGCCCCGCGAGACATCCACGGGGCCAGGCTTTTACCCCATCCGGCCGATTGCCGCTTGCTGCAGAGAGACACGGTGCTCTGACCTCGAGAGTCGAAGAATAAAGAAGAAGCCAACGCGCCTGAGGATAAGGATGCTCTGAACGATGTCGGGTTACACCAGGCAAAAAAGGAATTCGGGGGAAAAACAAAAGTCCGCGTCGCGCGAACTTCGAATCCATTGCATTGTAAACCCGCCGGGAGAACTTGCCGCAAATCGGGAGTGGGTCGATGTGGAGGGTACGGGCTTCGCGGATGAGAACCTGGTATACGGGGTTCTGAACGGGCAGGGCTTCAGCCGTGCCGGGAGGGCTCCTTGTTCGTTGTTTCTCTCGCGCGCTTCGGCCGGCGCAGGAGCGGCTTCTCCGGGTTTTTCACCAGGCTCTTCCGCCAGATTCGGCATTCCTTGCGAGAAAGAGGATTCGAGGGCATTAAGGAAGCTCGGAACGAGTCGAAAACCATCCCCCAGCGCTCAAAGCCCTCGTTGACGTTGCTGTTTGTGCGGCATGGCTGAAGCCGTGCCCTTTCAGAACGGCTCTTTCTTCAAAGGCTCGGCAGGGAAGTCGACCGGCTGCCTGCAAATCGGCAAACGACCTCGTCGCGACCTCTCAGAGGCTTCCGGCATTCCGCAACATTCCGCCGTCGATGAAGTAGGTGCTCCCGGTGACGTACGAGGCGTCGCTGGAGGCGAGATAGACCGCCAATCGCGCCACCTCCTCCGGCCTGCCCCAGCGGCGCAGGGGAATTCCGGAGAGGATCTGCTCGTTCAGCTTCGGGTTCTCTTCCACTTCCTTGTCGATGGGCGTGAACGTCGCTCCGGGACCGATGTTATTGACCGTAATCCCGTGCGGCGCCAATTCCACCGCGATGGTGCGCATCAGCATTCTCAGGCCGCCCTTGGCAGCGCAGTAGGGCGCGTTGGTCGGCATGGGAAGATCCTCATGAATTGAGGAAAGGTTAATGATGCGCCCGCCCCGCCCCTGCGCGATCATCTGCCGGGCCGCGGCCTGCGAGCACAGGAACGGTCCTGTCAAATTGACCGTCAGAATCTTTTGCCATTCATCGAGAGGGAAATCGACGAAGTTGACTTTCTTTTCGATGCCCGCGTTGTTCACGAAAATATCGAGTCCGCCGAAAGTCTCCACGGCCTTCGCGATCAGACCGGCGACTTCGGCCGGATTGGAGACATCCGCGGCAAAGCTGGTAGCGCGCCCGCCCACGGCGCAGATGCGGCTCATCGTCTCCGCCGGCGAATCGGGGTTGCCGATGTAGTCGACCACGACGGCAGCGCCTTCTTCCGCCATCGCAATGGCAATGGCCTGGCCGATGCCGGTGGCTGCTCCGGTGACGATAGCAACCCGATCGTTGAGCTTCATGGAAGGTAGGATGCCGGCGCCGGGGACTTTGACGCTTTCTCCATCGTGCATCGCGGCTGCGAACTCCATCGCCGCGCAACGCAGGCCGTCCTTGGCGAGATCGTCGCTCCGCCGGATGCAACTGGCCAAAAACATCCAGCCATATTACCCGCGAGGAGCAGTTATGCCAGCGAAGAACTCGTCGTCGGGAAAGAAATCTTCTTCCGCGAGAAAATCATCGGGCCGCAAATACTCTCCCTCGGCCGGAAAGAACGTCGAGACCGAAATGCGGGAGATGAAGAAAGGCAGGCTGAGAAGCGGCCGCAGCGGGAAGAAAGTGACGAGCCGCAAACAGGCCATCGCGATCGGGCTTTCAAAGGCGAGAAAAGAAGGGAAGAGAATACCGACCAAAAAATCCTGAAGCCCTCGCCCTGGTTTCAGTCCCCGAGATCGCCTCTGCCGTCTCGCCCGCGGGCCGCCCCATTTCTACGCCGTGTAGATCTGAAACGCGCCCCAGAAAAACGGCTTGCGGAAATTGCCGTGGGAATGCAGAAGCGCGAGCTTGGCCTGTCGCAGCGCATCGGCCGGCGCCAGGCCGTTTTCCAGACCCTGATAGAGCCTGTCCATCAGGCGCGGCGTCGATTCATCGCTGGCTTCCCACAGCGCGGCGATCACGCTCTGCGCGCCGGCGCGCAGGAAAGCCCACGACAGGCCCACCAGGCCTTCCCCGGCATAGGACCGCGCTCCGCTTCCGTAGCATGCCGAAACCGTCACCAGCCGCGCATGAATGGGATGCTGGATGATGTCGCGGGCATGCAGCTTGAACGAGTCCCCGCCGCTGCCGGTGCGCGAGAGGATAATGGCCGAGTCCAGCGGATCGGTGCGGCTGGCGACGCCGTGAGTTACAAAATGTATATAGGAATACTGGGCGGGGCGGCTCCCAAGATAGGCCTCGGGGCTCGCGGCCTGGCGGGTGAATACCGTCCGCTCGTCGGCGGAGAAGTGCCGCTCGATCTGGCTGATCTCCGAAGCCGCCATGGGCAGCTCGGGATAATCCGGATTGGGAGAAACGGCATCCCCGAGCAGCAACAGTTTTCCATCCATGCCGCCCGAGGGCTTGACGCCGGCAAGCATGGAAAGCGAGCGCGCCGAGCTGATCGCGACATCGTCGATCCAGTAATGCGTCGCATCGTCGCCGGCGCCCACCTTGCCGAAGGGACCCGGTCCGGGAGCGAGCAGTGTCTCGAAGTTGAGCTGGCTGAGGGGACCGTCGGTGAGCAGCATGACGTGCGCATTGGGCTGGATCAGGCGGGCAGCGGGCAGGACGAGCATGTTATAAAGCGCGCGTCCATCTTCGTTGTTGCTTTCCCCCGGATCTTCGGGTCCCAGCAGGTCTCTGCGATAGCGCGCGATCCTGGGGACGATCTCGGCTTGCGCGGGAAGGGAAAACACCGCCGTCTTGTCCGGAGTTATGGTCCAGAGATACGACTTCTTCGCACCCAGCCAATAGAAGAGCAGTGTGGCGCCCGTGCTTCGCGCAATCGCCTCCGGATGCAGCGTGGCCGGGGCGAAGGCCGGCTTTTCCGGATCGGCGCCCAGGCCTTGGGAGAGCGTGCGCGCGCGGCTCCGGTCGGCAACCTCCAAGGCTTCGACCGGCTTGCCCTGGCTCACCAGGAAACGAACATAGTCGTCGTAGATGGGCGTGGCGTTGGTGAGGAACGGCAACTTCGAATCCTCGTTCTTCAGCTCCGCGCGAGCCGCTTCAAACGTTGCCAGCGCCGTGCGGTACATCGCATCCGCGCCCCTGGAGTCGTTCTCGGTCTCCAGCAGCCGGGCCAGCTCGTGTTCCGCCCCCATGCGCATCGAAGTCTGGCTGTCGGGGTCCCGATCCACGCCGCGAAAAAGCTCCTTCGCCCACTGGTCCTGGCGCCGGGCGGCGTCGATCCTTCCCTGAGCCAGCATGACATCCAGATCGTCCAGCCGGTTCACGGTTGCCACCGCCCCGGGGACGAGTTGCGCCAGGTAAAAGTCGGCGTCCTCGAGGTTGCCCTCGTCGATCGAAACATGCGCCAGGTCCTCGAGCGAAGTCAGGACGTCTTCAACGCTGTTGACCTGCCGGGATATTTCCAGAGCCTGCCGGTACGACTGCGAGGCCCTCTCCAGGTCCCCGGTATCCTGATAGACATAGCCGGCCGTCTTCAGCCAGTTGAGCTTGGCGCTGACGTCTCCAAGATCGGCGGCCCGCTTCTCGGCCTCAAGGAAGAGCGCCAGCGATTTCTCGGTATCGCCGAGCCGGAGGTATGCCCAGCCGAGGTTGCCGGAAGCCACCTGGGCCAGGTCTTCGGCTCCAAGCTCCGCGGCAATACGATATGCGGCTTTGGACCAATCCAGAGCTTCGTCAAAGTGCTCTTCGCGAAGCGCGACTCCGCCCAGATTCAGCAGCGACCCCGCCTCCAGCCACCGATCGTGATGCAGCGAGGCGAATTGCAGGCTCTGGTCGAAGAGTCGCTGCGCCGCGGGGAAGTTCCCGCGCCAGATCTCCAGAACGCCACGTGCCCGAAGCACCTCGCCGCAGACGGCGGGGAACCCATTCGAACAGATTTTTTCGGCTTCCTTGAGCTTCCTGTCGGCGACACCCAACTGTTCCTGATGCGTGAAGGCAACGCCCTCGATGGTCAACCGGCGGATTTGCAATTCAGGATCGCCGGGCGCACCGGCATACGAGGCAAGAAGGCGCAGGGCATCGTCGTACATGCCTCGCCACACCATCGTCTCTGCTTCCTGGAGCTGGAACTTTGCCGACCATTCCGGTTCGGAATGAAGAAACGATTTGTAGCCCAGGTCCGCCTTCTGCTGGCTGTCGGCAAGATAGCCATGCAGGAAAAGCTGGCGCGTGGCGTCATAATCGGCCTGCGCACTTACCGGACGCGCGTCCTTCAGGGGAAAAAGCGCCAGAAAGGCCGCGGCGAGAATCGCTCCCGGCCACGCGGTTCGGTGCCAGACGGCGCCGCGACGTTTTCGCGCTTGCGTAGGCGGTGCGGACCACGCGGCTTCCAGCACGCCATTGGAAAACCGGAAGACGGCTGGAGCTACGGTTTGGTCATTCCGTTGGTCGTCAATTCGTTCACCGAGGTCGATCCATCGGCTACGCATCCCATCCGCGCTTCGATCATGGTCAACCGGACCCGGGTGATTTTTGGCGTTCCCGCCGGATTGTAATCCGACTGCTCCAGGCGCACGTTGGCCAGGCTGATCGTGCCGAAGTTCGGCACTTGGATCACGTGCCCACGGCATTCGCCAGGGAATTCTCCGTCCGCCTGGTTCACCAACGAGCATTCGACGGCCTCCGGTGTCTCGTTTCGCGGTGAGACGCCAGTATACCGCTGGACCAATTCCTCCAGCAGATTGGAGTGGCTGCGGACCCGATTTTGTTGCGCCGCCACCCGGTCGAGAAAGCCGGCGCCGCGCGTGTACGGGGCGTCGTTGTCCGGCCTGGGCCCGAGAAACTCCGGATCGAGGTCGAGTTCGACCGGATGACCCGCGATTCTGAGATTCTCAAACCGCGTGCCGAGGAAGGTGATCGCCGGCACATAGCCAACCAGCGGATGCTCCATGGAGATCTGCGCAACCACGCGGTCGGCCGTTACCACATCGAGCAGATTCAGTCCCTCCACAACGGACGTCGCCAGGGTGCTCCAGCCATGACCTGCCTTCACCTCCGGATTCCCGGCCACCTGCGTGTACGCGGACGCGTAGGAGATCACGCCTTCGAGACGATAGTCGTGCTGATGCTGCGACAGGTACCCGCCTTTTTCCGGCAGCGTGGCGTAGGCCTGTTTTTGGATTCGCTGCTCCAGGGGCAGTCGCAATTCGCCGCTAAGTACCTGGGCTTCAGCATGGTAGAAGTGTTCCCTCACTTCCGCGCCGTTGGACATAAACCCGCTCTCCTTCGTTCACCGAAGAATGGTGAATCCGACGCATCTTTTGTAGCGTATCGACGGCAGCATCTCAAGAAAATTCACTGGGTCGCGAAGCCGATGTCCAGAGATCGCCGGCCCAGTTCGGTGGTCTGGCCGGAAGACAGGATACCTGAGACGGCCAGCGTATACGCGCCCGGCTGCAATCCGTTCCCAGGAATGAGAAGCGACACCGTGCCGCCTTCACCGGGTGCGGGGCTAACCACGCCGCTCTTCCACGCCTCCTTGCCGCTCGCATCGAAGAGCACAAAGCTGTACGAGGCGTAGACGCCGAGCTGCGGCAGGTCCACTAGGAGAACCTCGCCGTGAACCCGGTCGGCTACCACGGAAGAGGGAGCTCCGCCGCGGGTGCCCACGTGGACCGAAGTCCAGGGCACCAGCGCCGGCTGGTTGTCCGACGAGCGCAGCGCGGGAATGGTGGCGACGTTCTGATAGACGATGATCGCCGCCAGAACCGCCATGGCCGGCATGGCGAAGGCCGGGCTCAGCCACGAAAACCATGGCTGTTTCCGCTCCGGAGCGCGGCGGGCTGCCGGCGACGCTTGCGCCGACGGGGTCAAATCCGGTAGCTGCAGCTTCGCCTCATCGACAAATGCCGCCCCGGCGCGCAGATCGAGGGCGCACTCCCGGCATTCGAACACGTGCTCCTCGAAAGCCTCGCGGAGCTCCGGCGGCAGCTCGTCCAGCAGGTATCTCTCCGCCGCCATTTGCCCGACCGCTTCGCTATGATTCATCGTCTGCCTCTATCCGAGCGTCTCTCGAAATGCCGTGAGTCAATCCGGGTTTGCTCCGAAGGGCATTTTCTCCCAGGAATAGCACCCGTCAAATTCGCTCCGCCCCACACCATTTCGAGAAACGCCCCAGGACCCTCTTTCCCATGGTGAAGTTGGCCCCGCACCCGTTTCACGCTCTTTTGACCGTTGCTCCCTTGCCGATCCGCTTCACATACTCGGTCTTGAACTCCTGTTTGGCGCGGTACAAAAGTACTCTCAGATACTCGCGATCGACGCCGAATTCGCGGCACACCTCGTCGCGGTCGCGTTCGTCAAGAAACACCGCCTTGAGCAACTCCTGTTCGCGCGAAGGCAGGTTCATCAGGATCTCGTGGACCTTGGCCCTGAGCTGCTTGGCCGCAACGTAGTCCATGACGTCGATTCCCGTGGCAGCCGGCTCCGGCTGGCCCTCTTCGTCAATCGATTGGCTTCGCGACGACGACCGGTAATGTTCGAGAAGCACATTGTTGCAGACGGTGTTGACAAAGGCTCCGAGGCGTTCCGGCTGGCGCAGCGAGCCTTCCTTGCGCAGAACCGCGAGCACGCGCGCGAAGGTTTCCTGGCGCACGTCTTCGATCGCCTGGCGGGACTGGAGTCGCGAGCGAAGCTTGAGATGAAGCAGCTCCGTGAAGTACCCGACAAAATGCTCCTCGGTTCCAGGATCCCCCGCGCAGAGGCTCTCGATATAGCCGGCATCGAACGTCTCGAATTGCAAAACCGTCTCCACAGCCGCGAGCGCGCAGCAAAAGCCCAGGTGGCGCAAGTATAACAATCCTGAGGCTGAAGCGTGGGATGCGCGGAAATCCAGGCAACAGCTTGCTTTTCGGCGGATTCTTGCGGGGTTATTCAAGCCGTGAAATGATGGCTGGCATGAAAGCAAATCCGCAACGCAAGGAGCGCGGATTTCCCTGGGGGACCGTGATCGGGATAGTCCTCGCGATCGCCGGGTCGTTCTGTTGCGTTCAGCACCCTCACGGTTTCCTGTCCTCGTTGCTGCGTGTTTTGCTCTCGCCGTAGCATTCCGATCCCGCCTGCTGCGCAAGTTCGCGCAAGTCATTCGCGCGCATGAGCGCCGCTTCGCCGGCGAACGTCGTCGCCGTCGCCCTTGCGCAGGATGGCGAAGACCGAGGTCGAGATCACGGTGAGCGCGCCGAGCAGGATGAAGGCGCGATGCAGCCCGTGGATGGCGTCGGCGGGCCGCGAGACCGGGGTGGCAGGCACGAAGAACGCCGTGACCAGGCCGGCGATGGCCACGCCGAAGCTGATGGCCATCTGCTGCACGGTGCTGGCAATGGAGCTGGCGCTGCTGGTCTCCGCTTCCGTCGTGTCGGCGTAGGCCAGTGTGTTCATGCTCGTGTACTGCAGCGACGAGAACAACCCGTAGGCGAAGGCCAGGGCCACGATATACCAGACCGGGCTGTTGTCTCCGATCGTCGCGAACGCCGCAATCAGCAAGCCGATCACGATCGTGTTCGAGATCAGCACGGCGCGATAGCCGATGGCGTCGAGCAGCCGCGTGAGAACGATCTTCATGGTTCCGGCGCCGACGGCCTGCGGCATGATCAGCAGCCCCGATTGAATGGCCGTGTATCCCAGGCCGAGCTGGTACAGCAGCGGCAGCAGAAACGGAACTCCGCCCATGCCCAGGCGCGTCACGAATCCGCCGGCGACGGCGGCGCGAAAGGTGCGGATACGAAACAGCGAGAGGTGCAACAAGGGAAATTGGGTATTCCGCGCGTGCAGCACGTAGCCGATGAGCAGAAACAACGAGAGCGCCAGCAGCCCGGTCATCTCGCGGCCGCTCAACGTATGCTCGCCGAAGATCTCAAGCACATAGGAAAGCTGCGCGATGCCCGATCCGAACAGGATCAGCCCCACAAAATCGACGGGCGGCACGTTCTCTTCGGAATAGTTGGGCAGATGGAGATAGACCAACACCAGTCCGATGAGCCCGATGGGCACGTTGAGGAAGAAAATATATCGCCAGTGCAGGTAGCCGACGATCAGCCCTCCGGCGATGGGCCCCAGCATCGGCGCCACCAGCGCCGGAATGGAGATGAAGCTCATGGCGCGCAGCAGCTCCGACTTGGCGAAAGTGCGCACCAGCGTGAGCCGGCCCACGGGCACCATCATGGCGCCGCCGCAACCCTGCAGAACGCGGCAGGCCACCAGGAAATGAATGCTGCCCGAAACCCCGCACAACACCGAGCCCAACGTGAAGATGCCGATCGCCGAAGCGAACAGACGACGCGTCCCGAATTTGTCCGCCATCCATCCGCTGATGGGAATGAAGACGGCGAGACTCAGCGTGTAGCTGGCGAGCACCGATTTCATGCTCAATGGCCCCACGTGCAGCGCCTCGGCGACTGCGGGCACCGCGGTGTTCAGGATGGTCGTGTCCAGCGACTCCATGAAGAGCGCCACGCCCACCAGCCATGGCAGCAGCCGCTTGCTGGCCTCGGAGAGCCCGATGGCCTGCGCATCCACCGCCACGGCCTCGGCTGGCCCCACGGGTGCAAACTGCGCTCCGGCTCCGGACACCGTCGCATTCGCGATCTCGCCGGGGGTCTGCTCCGGCCGCGTCTCTGCCTGCTCATCGTGCCGCAATGTATGTGCTCCCATCCGCCTCTTGGCTTGTCGTGTACCCGACACCCTTCGTTTGCAGGCATTCGCGGTTCCACAGTTGTCCTACACCGGAGCCATCGAGCCGGGCGGCTCTTTCGTCAGGAAAGGGTCGCCTTCGACAACGCCGGAAACTGCGTACAGTGGCTGTGGAATCGCTTCAGCCCTGCACGACTGCCTTGCTCTGACGGGCAGGTTGAATCGTAAGATGCCTGCTTCCTAAAAGGATACAGAGATGCTCGCGCGCGACGATCCGGCGCCGCTCCTGTCGCAAATGCGGTGATTTACACTTTTTGATGAATGCTCCGCACCTTTGGGTTCTGCAACCGGGCGCGCTGCGCGCTTCAGGCTGCCGGAGGAAAATCCATTTGACCCGTGCCGGTTTTGCGCTTCCCCTTTCCTTTGCGTTCCTTGTTTCCGTTCTCGTCGCCCAGGCTCCCGTTGCGCCAGCATCGTCCAGGCCTCTCACCGTGGAGGCGATCTTTGCCAACGGCGGCTTGTTGGGCAAGCCGCCGGAGAGCATGACGTGGTCTCCCGACGGCAAACACTTGAGCTATCTCGATGGCGGAGAGCTCATCGATCTCGACCCGGCCTCGGGCAAACCGCATGTTCTGGTGAGCCGCGACAAACTGGCATCCATTCTCGGCTCCGGTCTTTCCGAGACCGATCGCGACCATCGCGAGCGCTACGGCATGGCCTCGTACTTCTGGGCGCCGGACTCCGCGCACCTGCTCTTCGACTCCGAAGGCCGGCTGTGGGACTACGACCTGCACAACGGCACCGGCGTGCAGATCGCCTTCACCGGCATGGCCTCGGGCGACGATCCCAGGTTTTCTCCCAGCGGCGAGGAGATCTCCTTCGTCCGCGATCACGGTATCGCCGTGGTGCGGCTGCGCGAAGAAGACAATTCCATGAACATGGTCGCTCCCGCGCCCAACTCCTCCACGCTCAACGGCGAGGTCGACTGGGTGTACGAAGAGGAGCTGGACGCGCGCAGCAACTACTTCTGGTCGCCCGACTCGAAAAACATCGCCTTTCTGCAGACGATCGAAACCGACGTGCCGCAATATCCCATCGAGGACTGGCTTCCCGTCCACGCGCGCGTCGACATGCAACGCTATCCGCAGCCCGGCGACAACAATCCCGATGTGCGCATCGGCGTGGTGGGCGCGAGCGGTGGCAGAACCAACTGGATGCACCTGCCGATGCAGTCCGGACAGGATTACATTCCGCGCTTCGGATGGGTCGATCGCAAAACGCTCTGGGTCGAGACTCTCACGCGCGATCACAAGCACCGCGACATCGACTTCGTCGATGTTTCGTCGGGCCGCGTGCGCCCCGTGCTGCAAGTCAACGACCCCAAATTCCTCGACGAGAACTACGATGTGACGGTCGAAGGCGGCTTCATCGTGCTCACCGACTGGAGCGACGGCCATAACCATATCCGTCTGTATAGCTACAACCAGAACCACCTTGACACCGCCACGGCGAAGCTCGAGCGCCAACTGACCAGCGGCGCTTTCGATGTCGCCGCCGTGGTCAGCGTCGATGTCGCACGCAAGCTCGTCGACTACACCTCGAACGAAGGCAGCGTGGAGGACTTGCAATTCTGGCAGGTGGGCTTCGACGGACAGCGCAAACCGTTGACCATTATGCCCGGCCACCACGATCCCAACCTTTCCCCGGCCGGCGACGCCTTCGTCGACCTTCATTCCACGCGCATGGATCCGCCGGCCGCTTCGCTGTGCAAGGCCGGCGGCGATTGCAGCATCTTCTGGCAGACGCACGCACTGGAGCCATACAATCTCCGCGCGCCGGAGAAGCTCGAAGTCAAGGCGCGCGACGGTACCGTGCTCTACGCCACCCTGCTGTTGCCGGACTCGACCGCTGCGGCCAGCGTGCCGCTCATCGTCAATCCCTACGGGGGCCCCGGACCGCAGACCGTGGCCAACGGCTGGGACGATGGCCTGCTCTTCGACGAGTTGCTCGCGCAGCACGGATTCGCCGTTCTCCACGCCGACAATCGCGGCATGGGCATGCGCGGCCGCGACTTCGCGCAATTCGCCTGGCATAACTTCGGCCCGATCCAGTTGGAGGACCAACTTGCCGTCATTGATGCCGCTCTGGCGAAATACCCGCAGCTCGACAAGAACCGGCTCGGCTGGTGGGGCTGGAGCTGGGGCGGCACGTTCACGCTCTATGCCATGACGCATTCCGACCGCTTCCGTGCCGGCGTGGCTGTCGCTCCCGTCACCGACTGGCGCGACTACGATTCGATCTATACTGAGCGCTATCTCAGCCAGCCTTCGCAGTTTCCCGAGGGCTACAAGGACTTTTCGGTAGTGAACTCCGCCGCGTCGTTCAAGGGCCATCTGCTGCTCGTCCACGGCACCGGCGACGACAATGTGCACATCGAGAATTCGGTGCAGTTCATCCAGCGATTGATCGAGGCAGATATCCCCTACGACTTCCAGATCTATCCGCGCAAGACTCACTCCATCGCCGGCGAGGACGTCCGAACGCATCTCTTCAAGCGCATCCTGGCTCATTTCGAGCGATATCTGATGCCGCCGGCCGAAGCCGGAGCCACGCCGTGACTCTGCAAGGAGCGCATCCCGCCGAACGGGCCGATTCGCACGAGCTGATCCGCGGCCACGTGACTCTGGGCGACTTTGAAATCGCCGTTCTCTCCGACGGGTTCTTCCTTCTCGATGGCGGAGCGATGTTCGGCGTCGTCCCCAAACCGCTGTGGGAGGCGCGCTGCCCGGCCGACGAGCGCAATCGCATTCTTCTCGGCGCCAACACGCTGCTGATCCGCGACGGCAAGCATACCGTTGTCGTCGAGACCGGGGCCGGAAACAAATTCGATGCCAAGCTGCGTGAGATCTACGGCACGCAGCAGCTTCTTCCCTCCGCGTTTGCTGCCGCCGGGGTTCGGCTGGACGAAGTGGACATCGTCATCAACTCCCACCTGCACTTCGACCATTGCGGATGGAACACGACCTTGCGCGACGATGGTTCGGTCGCACCCACGTTTCCCAATGCGCGCTACTTCGCCCATCGCGGCGAAGTGGAGCACGGCCGCCTGCAACTGGAGCGCGATCGCATGAGTTATCTGCCCGATAACTACGAGCCTCTGATCGCCAACGGACAGGTAACTTTGCTCGATGGGCCGCAGACCATCGTCCCCGGCATTTCAGTTGACGTTTATCCCGGCCACACCGCGCAAATGCTGGCGATTCTTATCGACTCCGGCGGCCGCCGCGGCTGCTACATCTCCGACCTCATCCCCACCAGCGCGCATCTGGACCTGATCTGGGGCATGGGCTACGACCTCGATCCGCTGACCGTCATCGCGCAGCGCAAACGTTTCTACGCGCGCGCCATTCCCGAGCAGTGGCTGGTCTTCTTTACCCACGACCATCACTCGCCCTTCGGCTATCTCAGCCTGAACGATCGCGGCAAGCCAGTGCTGCGGCACGAGTCTCGCGCGTGAATCGCAAGCGCCGGGACGGTGTCTATTCCCGTGGGTGCCCCATCCTTTCCTTCGCCTGGGGCGAGGGAAACGCGGGATGAAACCAAACGGCCTGGCGCTTTCGCATCAGGCTTTCCGATGACTGACGGTCAGGAAATCGCAGAGTTGCTATCTTAGCGATTCGTCCGCGGAAACCGGCTGCGGCTTCTCGGAAACCGGTGCGGCGTAAAGAGTGGCGCTCCCGCCCAACACCCGGTCATAGAGCGGCTTCTGAAGCAGGTCTTGCCACGCCGGATCGGGCGAGTACGCATTCCAGAACTCGGCCCATCCCAGCAAGTTCGATCCTGGCCGCAGGTCCGGATCGATCTGCTGTTCTTCCGGCGTGTACTTCTTCACGAGCCTGGGGTCGGCTATCGCGCGGGAGAGGAAGCCGATCGCATCGCTCAAATGGCGCTTGTGTTCCTCCAGATCGAATATCTCCAGTCCCTGACGGCGCGCCAATTCAGCAATCATCACCAGCGGTTCAATCGCAAACGCCTGGCTGTGCAGCGCCAGTTCGTGCCGGTCCATCTCCGTGGGAAACGCTCCCCGATGGTCGATTTCCCCGATTGCCGTGGCATACGTTCTCAGGCCGGCGGCAAACAACTGGTTATCGTTGCGGGGGCAGTCCGGGTTGCGCCAGAGTCCCGGCAACCTGTGCCGCAGCGTCCGGCTGATTCAACGGGGAGAGATGCAGCAGCGCCGCGGCGGCGATCATTGGCGCGAATTTGCTTCTGCAGAGCGAAGCCGGAACTGACCGCATCGCAAGACCTCTGCCTGCATCATCGTCGTTCGATACCAATGTAATCCCGGATCCCCGGCTTCCGCCACGGTTTCATCTTCTGGTCAGCAGGAGCCGACTCACCCGTGAACAATCCGAAACCGGCCAATTCCGATTGCAGCGGCCGGCGGACCCCCGGGACTGCCAAAGTAGTGCCGGCAGCCGCGCACGCTTATACAGCGCTTCCTGCACGGACGTCACTGCGGGGCACCTCGCCTCGCGAGGCGAAACGCCGAACGGCAAGAAGGCCAAGGCCGGATTTTATGGTTGTCAAGCTTGTCGTGGGAGCGAATGGCAGGCCCTGAGGAGTTTCATCGCGGACCACTACCGTCCTGTAACTCAGGTCCGCAACATGAATAACGGGGTCATCCCTGGCCAAGTCCGGCGCATTTTGCGCCAAACAGGTCGAAGGAGCAGCGGCTGAATCCCACGATTCCTGGGGCGAATTTCCAATAAACCGCGCTACACTTCGTGATGCTTGAAAATATCGTCCTTTTCGCGGCAGCCGCAGTTCGAGCACTCGAGGCAGCAGACCAGCAGCAACGCGACGCCGGCGGTGACGATGACGGCGAGAATGGTTTCATGTGCCGCGAACCAATGTACAAATTCCTGCATGTTCGGGGACTCCATTCTGTCTGAACCTTACAATACTGCCCACCAGGTTAGACACGCTTTTTCGCAAATCTGTTGCTGCCCCGCTGCAACCCTGGCACGGCTTTGTGGAAAATGAGTGCGCATAGTCTATATCGGCAATTTTCCCGCGAAAATCCCCTTGCCGTGGAGCGAAGAAAAGTCGAAAATAGGTTACCAATGGCTGCCATTTCCAGCCACGGCGCGGTGTCCCCGGTCGACCTCCCGGCCGGGCCGCCCAGGACGCCTGAGCCGGCCGGCGGGTCGTCATCGGCGGCGGGAAAACCGGAGTGCGGCCCGCACCTGAACTGGCTGTTTGTCGACCTGAACTCCTACTTCGCGTCCGTCGAACAGCAAGACCGCCCCGAGTTGCGTGGCTGCCCGGTTGCCGTAGTGCCGATGCTCGCCGACACCACGGTCTGCATCGCCGCCAGCTATGAGGCGAAGGCATTCGGGATCCGCACGGGCACTCTCGTCGGCGAAGCCAGGCGCCTGTGTCCCGGCCTCGAACTCGTCGAGGCCCGCCATGAGCTTTATGTCGAGTACCATCACCGCATCGTCGAGGCGGTGGAAAGCTGCCTGCCCGTTGCTGCCGTGCTCTCGATCGACGAAATGGCCTGTCGACTGATGGGCCGCGAACGGCCCCTGCTCGCGGCGCTCGATCTTGGATGGCGGGTCAAGGCGCGCATCCGCGAGCGCGCCGGCGATTCTCTGCGCTGCTCGGTGGGCCTCGCCACCAACCGCTATCTGGCCAAGATCGCAAGCGACATGGAGAAGCCCGACGGTCTGGTCGCGCTCACGCCCGACCTTCTGCCCGATGCGCTCCGCGGTCTAACGCTTCGCGACCTGCCCGGCGTGGGCGCAAAGACCGAACAGCGGCTGAATGAGAAAGGCATCCACACCATGGACGAATTGCTCGCCCTCGACTGCGAGCAGGCCGGCGAGCTTTGGGGCTCGGTGTGGGGCGAGCGCCTGTGGCACTGGCTGCGCGGCGAAGACTTCGGGATGTCGGAGACCGAACATCTTAAATCCATCAGCCACCAGCACGTGCTGGCTCCGGAGATGCGCACTCCCGAGAAAGCCTGGGCCGTGGCGCACAAGCTGCTGCACAAAGCCGCGATGCGCCTGCGCTCTCATGAGCTCTGGGCGGCGGGCATCGGACTCGCAGTAGGCTTCTCCGCGCCGCGCGATACGGCCGTGCCCATCAGCAACTTCGGCGCGCCCACGCGCGGATGGCACGGCGAGCTGAAGCTGAGCGAGTGCCAGGACAACCAGACGCTCATCGCGGGCCTGCGCCGCCTCTGGGCCTCGATTCCCAAAACCAAAGGCTCGGACCAGCCCTACTTCATCGGCGTGCATCTCAACGGACTTGTACCCGAGCGCCTGCACACGCTGAACCTGTTCGACGGCCTGGAAAACAACCGTAGCCGCGCGCGCCTGCTTGCCGCCATGGACGAGCTGAACCACAAATACGGCATGAGCACGATTGCGCCGGCCACCATGCTGGCCGCCTGCAAGGCTGCGCCCACGCGCATCGCCTTCCACAGCATCCCGGACCTGTTCTGACCGGCGCCTCGCTACCGCATCAGGAGCCGGACGATCGCAACGACCGCGAAGATGGCCGCACCCACGGCGTATCCGATCACGCGCGCTCTGTTCGCAAGATTCTGTCCGATCATGGCAGCAGTATCGCACAGGCGGGATGGCGAAGCGGGTCCGCGAAATCTGCGATCGGGACGGCGAGGAGCGCTCACTCGCGCTCCTCGTGCCGTTTCTGTTCCTGCACCTTCAGTCCGGCAGGATCAGCAGCCCCGCATCCAGCAGTTTTTTCGTCAGCCGGTCCAGCGCCTCGGGGAACCGGGCGCATACGCTGCGAACGCTCATCCCCAGCAGCGTCGCCGCCTCGGCCTGCGTGTACGCCTGCAGTACGATCCGGCACAGCATCTCCCGGTCCAGCGAGTTGAGCCGGCTCAGGCATTGCTCCACGTCGAGAACGAAGATGACCGCATCCTCGAAGGTGCGGATCGGGCGGCTCGACGCCCACCCTCGTCCCACCGGTGATCCGAGCAGCGAAGGCGCCCGGCCTACCTGCATCGACGCGTACAGATACCTCTTCAGCAAGTTCTCGGTGTATTTGCGGTAGAACGCAAGGCTGACGGCGGGCCCTTGCGGCGCCATTTTTCGGCCGGGATTCTCCCGGGTTTCGGCTCCGGGAGCCTCGTCTTCCCACTGGCCGGCGTGGAGCTGGCATGTGAGTGGCAGGCCGGCGGCTGCCTGGATGGCCGGCAACTGCAGCGCCGCGCTCATCGCGCACCTCCCGCCTCTGCGGCAACCGCCAGAATCCTTATCCCGCGGCGGGCCGGCGCCCGGAGGGGACGTCCACGCTTTTTCCGGCTCTCCGGCGTGGGGAACTCTCTCAGTTTTGCTTCACAGCCTCGGCAATAGACACTTCCTTCGCTCTGGGCGCGGTACCAAAGGCAGCCGCAGCCCTCGCAAATCTTCAGTTGTACGCGCAATTCCATGACGAACTCTCCGTAGTTGCCATTTCTCCCGAAGCGCGGGCCCGAAATGCCGCTTGCTCCGGGGCGAAGAGGGCCGGACATGGCTACGCTGGGCTCTTGCGCCCGGTCGGGGGAGTGCCGTCGGCCTGCAGCGGTTCTGGGACTTCATTCCTTCGCCACGATTCGGCCGGTTCGGCGCGTCTCCGGGGTCCCCAATGACGCGTGTTCGCCGTTGGAGCGGGACCCGCAGGGAGCCTCGGCCGTGAATCGGCCTGACGAAGGGAACAAGTTTCCCGAAACCGCCAATCTCGGTGGTTGTCATTCTCATGGGGCGCACAGATCCTGGAATTGATTCCACTGGCATGACCGCGGCGTATTTGCCATTCGCCGCAACACCGGGATGGGCCGGCCGAAGAGGAAGATGCTCTTCGAGACTTCTCATTTCGTGCCAAAGGGGAAGCTGTCTATCCCCATATACCCCTTCGGTAATGAGACCGCCCCCAGAAATTTCCCACAAACCAGTGCAAGATTAAGTAAAGCCAATCTAGAGATACCTATCTTTTCGGTCAACCTCTCCCGGCGGATTTCCGCATCTGCGATCACCATCCGGCGGGCCGGCCCCGAGTTACTTGGCAATTCGGCGATTCTGGCGCTGCCAAAAGGAATAAGGACTGTTCGCCTTCTATAGCTGGTTGCGAATTTTCCACAGATGAATTTCATCCAGACCCAGGATCGCCTGCGCCAGGAACTGACTCGCAGGATACAGAGAGGCATCCTCTCTGCTTCATTGCTTGGGCGGCAAACCGGGCTCAGCCAGGTGCATCTGTCGAACTTCATCCGCGGCAAGCGGCCGCTTTCGCTGGAAGCATTGGACCGCGTCCTGGCCGCCCAGCACCTCGCGATCTCCGATCTGCTGCCCACGCGGGCTCGTGCGGAACCATTCGGCACCGACGAGGCGTTTGCCGCCATTCCCGTCGTCTCGCATGGGGCTGCCATCGCCGATCCGTTCATCCGCCCTGCCGCCGGCCAGGAGATGTTGCGCATTCACGCCCGTAAGCTCGAATCCCTGCAGACGCGCGCGCCAAATTCGCGCCGCGCCTGGCAGCGGTTCGTCGCCGTGCGCGTGGATGAAGCCGATGCATTCCCGATGGATCCGCTGGTGCAGCCCATCGCCATCGCGCTCCTCGACCGGCACTACAATTCACTCGCTTCCTGTCGCGCGGACCGGCGCAACCTCTACGCCGTGCGCCAGGGGGCGCGCCTCATTGTGCGCTACGCCGAGCTGCTCTCCGGCCGCCTCGTCCTTCGCCCGCACAACATCGCGTTCCCGCTTGATGTGATCGAAGCGGAGCCGGGCCACTCACTCATCGAGTTGATCGCCGGCCGCGTGGCGATGATTCTCAATGAGACCTGAACCCGGACGAGGACTCGCCGGATTGGGAGGTTCGCACACGGCTTCTGCTTGCGAACCTGTTCTGTGCCCGGCTATAACTCCAGGTAATGTCCAACGAAATTGCGCCTGCCCTGGAAAAGTCGCCGTCTCCTTCTCCCCTCGAACCTCCGGCTGAAGACAGGCGGATTCGCTGGCTGGAGCTTTTCCTGGTACTCGTTGTAGCGTTCGGAAGCTCCCTCGAGAACAGCTTGTATTTGTTGACAAACGGGCGAGCGGGCATGTCCGTTCCAGCTACTGAAGACGCGAGGTGGATTGGGGGAATCGTCCGGGAACTGATCGGTTTGCTTCTTCTCGGGTACGTACTTTGGCGCCGGAAACTTCGGTTCAAGGACCTCGGCCTCTCGTGGTCCAAAGGCACCCTGCCCACTGGCTTCGGAGTGGCTGCAGTGGCTTGCGCGAGTTATTTGGCCGGCAGCTTCGTCACCCACCGGTTCTTTGTTTCCTTTCTCCCGTTTTTGCATGGCGGTGTAACAGCCCGCGCGCTCTTCTCGAGTTCCTCCGTCATGATAGTTCCGTTCTTCCTTCTGAGCCCGATCTTCGAAGAGCTGATCGTTCGTGCATACCTGATGACGGAGGTTCAGGCTCTGACCGGCTCGTGGACTCTGGCGACCTTTTTGAGCGTTGCAATCCAGTTTTCGTATCACCTCTATTACGGCTGGGAGGGGGCACTTGCCGTTTCGTTCCTGTTCATTGTTTTCTCGGTGTACTACGCAAGAACGCGAAACGCAACTCCGATCATCATCGCTCACGAGTTATTCGATCTCTGGGGATTGGCCACATTGATATAGACGATTAATGATTCCGAGTTCTGCGAGGTTTCAAGAGTCTTCGGGTTGGGCTTTCGAGAAGCAGCCAGGCCCATCGCTCTTCTTGACTTTTCGGCATCACAGGCCTTACCTTACCTCCAGCGCACAGGGCGCATCCCGTCCGTGGAAAGGGCCAAGCCCACCTGCACTCGCACACTCTTTACAATCCGAATCTTCTTTCTGCCTGCATGGCGGACACAGGCGACCGACGGAAAGGAGATTTCCCATGAAGCGGCAACTCCCGCCTCGCCCCAACCTGGAACAGCTCAAAAACCAGGCCAAGACACTTCTCAAGGCGCATCGCGCGGCCGACCCCGAAGCGCTCGAGAGCGTTCGCGAGAACCATCCGCGCCTGCGCAACTCCAGCGCCGCCGTAGTCGCCAACTTCCGGCTCACGCTCGCCGACGCGCAACTCGTCATCGCCAGGGAATACGGGTTTACGACGTGGGCTCGGCTGAAGGCCCACGTTGCGGCGCAGCGCCCTGACGAATCCTTGAGCGAAACCGTCGAATCGCTGCGCCAGGCCGCAGGACACGGCGATGTCGCGCGCCTCGACGAACTGCTTGAGGCCCACCCCGGGCTCATCGACGAGCCCGGCGGTCCCGGCGTGCGCACGGCGCTGCACCAGGCGGTCTTTGGCAAGAGCGAATCCGCGGTCAGGCTGCTGCTCGAGCGTGGCGCCAACCCCAACATCCGCTGCGAGGGCGACAACGCCTACCCGTTGCACTTTGCCGTGGAAAAGAATCTCGTGTCCATCATTCATCTGCTCGTCGAGCACGGGGCCGACACGGTTGGCGAGGGCGATTATCACGAGCTCGGCGTCCTCGGCTGGGCCACGGCCTGGGAATATCTCCGCGCCGACCCGGAGACCGTGAATTACCTGCTCGCTCACGGCGCACGGCACAACATTTTTTCCGCCGTTGCCATGGGAGAGACCGAAACCATCCGCGAGCTGGTGCGCCGCACGCCCGGCGATCTTGAAAAACGCATGAACGGCACGTTGATGCGGCGCATGCCCCTGCATCTGGCCGTGATGAAAAAACAGCACCCGTCATTGGTCGCCCTGCTCGACCTCGGCGCCAACACCGAATCGCTCGACGAGGCCGGGCTCACCGCGCTCGACCAGGCCGCGCTCCTCGGCGAAGCGGATCTTGCCGGCATCCTGCTCGAAAGAGGAGCCAAAGTCCGGCTGCCCGCGGCCTTCGCCCTGCATCGCACGCGCGACGTCGAGCGCCTGCTCCGGCGCGACCCCGGCGCTCTCAAGCCAGAAGGCCGCTGGGACAGGCTCATTGTGCGCGCTGCCGAGTGCGCGAGCGCCGACGTGATTGAAGCGCTTGTTGCGGCTGGCGCGGACGTGAACATCAACGACAATCCGGGTACGTCGATCGACCGCACGTGGGGATACACGCCGCTGCACTCCGCCGGCTGGCATGGCAATATCGGCGCCGTCGAGGTGCTCATGCGGCACGGAGCCAACGTAGCCGCGCGCGAAACGAAATACCACGGAACGCCGGCAGGCTGGGCCGATTATTCCGGCCACAAGGACGCGCGGGACCTGATTCTGCGCGGTCAGGTCGACATCATCGAAGCGATCCAATACGGCATGACGGAACGCGCACGCGAAATCCTCGCTGAAGACCCAACCGTGCTGGATCGCGCGTTCAGCGAATACGGATTGTTCCCGCTCAACGCGGAAGCCTGGTACACCCCGCTGGCGTATGCGGTCCTGCGGGGAAGAACCGCGATTGTTCGGCTGCTGATCGACCGCGGCGCCGATACGGCATTGCGCTCGCCGAAGGGCGAATCGCTCGCCGAGATCGCGATCGGGCAGGGCCGCGGTGAAATCGCCGCGATGCTCTCGGACCATTCCGCCCGAAATCCATGAGGCCGCTTGCGATGGATTCCGCGACAGAGGGTCTGCGTATAATCCCTCTCAGTCACGTCACGGGGAGGTTCGTCGAATGCCGTGTCCCGGTGCGCGTATCTGTCGATTCTCGCGAATCCTTGTCTTCGCCGCGCTTTGTTGCGCGCTTGCGGCGCCTGCTTGCGGACAGCCAGGCGCGGCTACCGGCGACGCCATACATTCCGACGCAGACTACGTGCCGACCATGACGTTCGACGTGGCGTCGATCCACGAAAGTCCGGTCTCAGACTCCATCACGGTGAGCATGCAGAACCCGCCGCACGCCAGCCTGCTCCGGCTTACCAACTACAACATGATGAATATGATCTCGATGGCGTATGGCGTGCGCTGGGATCAAATCACCGGCGAGCCGGATTGGGCGAAATCAACCTATTACATGGTCGAGGCGAGGTCCGACGGCTCGGCCGACGAGAAGCTGGCGCAGTTGACCCTCGCCCAGGCAAGGCTCGAAAAGAAGCACATGCTGCAGGTGCTGCTCGCCGACCGCTTTCAGCTCAAAACCGCGTGGCAGACCAGAGAAGGCACCATCTACAAGATGGTCGTCGGGAAGAACGGCCCGAAGTTCGGCGAGACGAAGCACGAGCCGCCGAGCCCCGAAGAGGCGGCCATCTTCGGCGACCGTCCCATTCCGCCGATCTATCAGAGGGGCGACGGCCGGCTCGGCTACAAATTCATCGCCCATGGCGCCGCGATGGGCGAGCTGGCAGGCGTGGTCGGCGGTCAGATGGGGACGGACGTGCTCGACAAAACCGGCCTTGCTGCAACCTACGACTTCACGCTCGAATACAGCGGAACCGTACCCGGAACCGGAAGCAAGGACCCCGAAGCATGGCCTCTGCTCATCGAAGCGCTTCCCGAGCAGCTTGGGCTAAAGCTTCAGCCGGCGAAAGGACCGGTAAGAAGGCTCGAGATCGAGCATATCGAGCGGCCGTCGTCAAACTAGGCCGGCGATTGGCATTCTGCTCTCCCGATTTCAAGGCTCTAAATCGGCTTCAGTCGCCTCGGCCGATCCACCGTCCCTCCCGCCGTTGCCGCAAAGCCGCCGCAACGTACCAGAGCTACGCGATCGCCCAGATGGCTTCGAAATCGCGCTCATCGCAGCGCCGAATCATCCTGCGAACTCGTGTCCCGCATCGGGATTGTCGAAACGCGTGAACTGCGAGATGAAATTGAGATACACCGTTCCCGTCGGCCCGTTGCGCTGCTTGGCGAGGATGATCTCCGATTTGGCCTTTTCTTCCTTGGTCATCTCTTCGTCGCGGTTGTAATAGGACTCGCGATGGATGAACGCGACCACGTCGGCGTCCTGCTCGATCGACCCCGACTCGCGCAGGTCGCTCAAGAGCGGGCGCTTGTCTTCGCTGCGCCGCTCGCTGGCGCGCGAAAGCTGCGAGAGGGCCACAACGGGCACGTTCAGCTCCTTGGCGAGAGCTTTCAGCCCCCGCGAGATCGCCGAGACCTCCTGCGTGCGGTTCTCGTAGCGCTTGCCGCCCTGTGCGGGCAGCGTGGCCGACATCAGTTGCAAATAATCCACCACCACCAGGTCGAGCCCGCCGGCATTCTGCTTCAGGCGCCGCGCCTTGGCGCGCATCTCGGCCAGCGAAATGCCCGCCGAGTCGTCGATGAATATGCGCGACTCCACCAGATCTTCGAGCGCCTTTTGCAGCTTGGCGTGATCCTCGCGGCGGATGAAGCCGGTCTGCAACTGGCGCTGGTCCACCCACGCCTGTGAGGCCAGCATGCGCCGGAGCAGCGACTCCTTGCTCATCTCCAGGCTGAAGACGGCGACGATCGCCTTGCTGTTCACCGCCGCGTTCTCCGCAATGTTGATGGCCAGCGCCGTTTTGCCCATGGAGGGCCGCGCGGCGATGATGATCAGCTCACCCTTCTGCAGGCCGCTGGTCATGCGGTCGAACTCGATAAAGTCCGTGGCCAGCCCCGTGACCTCGCGGCTCTGCAGGTAAAGGTTGTCGATGGTGCCGAAAGAATTGGCGACAATCGAGTGCAGGCTCTGGAAGCCGTGCGTGATGCCTTTCTCGCTTACCTCCAGAAGCTTTGCCTCGGCGTCGCCGAGCACCTCGAGCGCCGTCTCGCTCTGGTCGGCCGCGCGCGCAATGGCCGCCGAACAGATGAGCATGAGCTTGCGCAGCAGGCTCTTGTCCTTGACGATGCGGATGTACTCTTCGATGACCGGCCGGCGCGGCAGCCCTTCGGTGAGCGAGGCGAGATAGGCCACGCCGCCCACTGCCTCCACCTCTTTGTAGCGAGCCAGCTCTTCGGCCAGCGTGACAATGTCGATCGCGCGCCCGGAGTCGATCAGCTCCGTCATGCGCTGAAAGATGCGCCGGTGCGAGTCGAGCGAGAAATCCTCGGCTTCCAGCTTTTCCGCGGCTTCGGCGTGTGCGGCGTTGTCCAGGAGAATGGCGCCGAGAATGGTCTTCTCGGCATCCACATTCGCCGGCAATCCGGCATCGAGAGTCAGGTCGGGTGTGGCCATGCTGATGTTGAACGGCGGCCGGCGGCGGTCGCCTTCCATAGAGGAGTCTAGGGTCTACCCTGGAGGCAATGGAATGCGGATAAGGAGGGCGAAATCGAGGAAAAGTGTACCTGGAATGTCAACAGGCGGAGAAACGGTGATTCAAGAGTTGTAACTCTCCGTGGCCTACATCCGACGTTGCCAGTGCACCGGATCACGGCTCCCGTGGAAGCAGGCGATGACCGTAATCGATTCGGTTGGTTCCAGGACAAACATCAGAGCATAGGGGAAACGGCGAACCAGGGCGCGGCGCACATTTTTATAGACGACAGGGAACTCTTGAGGATGGGCGCTGATGCGCCGGACCAGGACGTCGACCGCCTTGCGAAAACGCCGGCCCAATCCTTGCGATTCACTTTCATACCAGTCCTGCGCCTCGACCATCTCTTCGCGCGCGAGAGGAGTGAAGATAACCGGAGGCACTACGGACAACGCCGCTCCAGCTCTGCCTTCAACGCCTCCCAGGAGGTGCCCAGTCGGCGATCCTGATCCAGCGAAGCTAGGCGTCGATCCAGTTCTTCTTGTTGTGCAGCGGTTAACGGAACCTCGTCAGCTTCGAGGCTATCCCAAAGCTGCGAGATCAGCGCCAGACGTTCGGGCGGGGTCAGCCGCTGAAGCTCGTCATTCGTGAGGAGATTCATACTTCTCAGACTACGGCAGGACCCTGCTGCGCTCAAGCCTGAGAAACCTCATAGCCGACGGCTGAGAGCAAAAAGCTAGCTCGCTTTCTCCACAGCCAACTCCGGAGACGCTCTCTTCGCCTTCGCCATCGCAATCACCACCACGCTCACCAGCACGAGCGCCGTGCCCAGAATCGTTCGCGCGCCCAGCGGCTCGCCGCCGAGAAAATAGCCGATGATGACGGCGACTACTGGGTTGACGTAGGCATACGTGCCCACCTTGGTTGGCGACTCGTGATGAATGAGCCAGACATAGGCTGTAAATGCGACGATTGATCCGGCAACGATCAGATACGCCAGAGCGAACCATGCGCCGCCCGAGACCGCTGCGAATCGAAAGCCGTGAAATTCGCCCAGCGCGGCCGAAGCCATCAACAGCATTGCGCCGCCGGAGATCATCTGCGCGCCGGAGCTCATCACCTTCGACTCCGGCAGCGGCAGCAGCCGCGTCAGCGATGAAGCGATCGACCATCCGATGGCTGCAACGATCAGCGCCACCGTGCCCGTGCGATCGACTGGCTCGCCGCCAAGGCTGGCGGAGCGATTCATCAGCACGGCCACGCCGCCGATGCCGATCAGCAACGCGACCGCGAGCCGGACCGTGAGCCTTTGCGTGCGCAGCAGAATGATCTCCGACAGCGACATGAACGCCGGAATCGTCGCCAGAATAACTGCTGCGATGCCGGAAGGCACGCGCTTCTCGGCCCAGAAGAGAAGACCATAATCGACCACAAAAATGAGAAAACCGAGCATCGTCGCCGACACCCATTGCCGCGGAGTCGGCGAGGGCTCGCGCCGCGCTATTGTCCAGCCAAACAGCACCAGCCCCGCGGCGACGAATCGCATACCGGCGAGCAAAAAGGGCGGAACTTCGCGCACGCCCACGCGAATGGCGTAGAACGTCGATCCCCAGACAAGATAAATGATGGCGAAGGCCAGCAGCGTTTGCCACGCCGGCGGGCGGCGAGGGGCTTCCATGGATGTTTTATACCAGCGGGCGGTTCGCGGCGGACGGGCCTGAAAACACGAAACAACCCTGTCCAGTTCAAATTCCGCCGGGTCCCGGACTTAACCACCTTCGAGCGGTATGCATCTATGTTGTAGACAGTTGGCCGGGCCGCCGCAGGATCGGCGCCCCGGCGCGATCGAGAGATTCTAGCGACGAGACGGAGGGCCCCCTCGCCGCGTGAGGGATTTGCCGATGGATATCAATCGACCCATCAGCGGTGAATTTGCCGCGCTGCTGCCGGCACTGGCCGACACCATGCGGTACGCAACGCAGGCGCTGGCGCAGTCGGCGGCTGTCTACGAAGTGTTGATCGCCAAGGGCCTTGCTACCAAGGAAGAGCTGGAAATGGCCCTCGGCTCGACCCTGCCGGGCGATGACCGGCTCCTCGACGCGCTCAACCAGGGCTGGGAGCAGAACTAGAGCGGTTCCACAGTCCCAGCACCCGGTTTCGTGCGCCATTCACGGTGGCTCTTTCTTGAGGAAGGAGCTATCGGGTTTCTGTGGCTCCGCGGCATACGAATTGCGGAGTCGCTATAGCCTAGTTGCCGGCCTCCCGGCGAGTGAGCGAGGATGTCATTCCGCGGCCCGACACGCCGCTGTCTGGAGTCGCTTCTCGTTGCGCGGCCTTACGTCGTTCCTGTGCCGGTCAACTCGATGGTCTGCGGCTGGCCCGTCCCGTTGTCGGTGATCACAACCGCGCCGGTCCGTTCGCCCGTGGTCGTGGGCGTAAAGTCGACGGAGACAGTGCACGATTTTCCGCTGCCGAGAGAGCCCCCGCAGGTGCTCGTCTCGTTGAAGTCGCCAAAGATCGAGATGCTCAGCCCGGTGACGGCCGTGGGCTGGTTGTTCGTAATTGTAACCGTCTTTGAAGGAGTGGTGTTGCCGACCTCGATCGGCGAGGATGAGCTGCCGAAGGTAAGCTCGGCGGGGCTGTAGCTCATCACTTCAAGAGACTTGCCCTGGCACGACGCCATGCCCGCCGCAATCTGCTCGCGCATCAGCTCGCTCTTGGCGGTGAGGAAGTTCTGGTCGGTCTGGCTGGTTCCAAAGCCGGAGTTCAGGTTAAAGGCGTCATCCGGCTCGTTCGAGAACATGATCCCCCAGACATACTCGGCATAGGTGGTGCCCGAAGCGGTGCAGACGGGCAACTGGAACCAGCCGGCGATGGAGACGTCTTCGACAACCGGCACGGTGCCGGAGCAGGCCGAAGTCGTGCAAATGACATAATTCCCGGCTTTGTACGCCACGTTCATGGCGTTCATGTATGCCTGTTTCTGCGCCGCGCTCGTCCCCGCCGGAGCCACCTCGTTGATGATGTTGGGAATGTCGGTGCTCCACACGCTCGTCCAGTCATATCCTTCCGACTCATACTGCGCGCGGCCGGCCATGTTGCTGTAAAAAATGCCGCGATTCTTCGCGTTGAGAAAATCCTGGTTGGCAACGCCCGTATACAGGGTTCCGGCATCGTCCAGCGTCAGCATGTCGGGCGTTGTGCCCACGCATCCTACAATCTCGTAAAACCCCGTATCCTTCAATCCGATCGACGCGGCGTAGTTGTCGATGTTCGTATCGCCCCAGTGGTCGGTAATTTCGCGTGTGCGCGCATTGTCGGAGTGCCACATCATCTCGCGGATCGCCGTACCCAGCGGCTCGGTTCCGCTTACCGTGGGCGGATTCGGGCAGCTTTCCGGACCGTTCGTGTAGTGCGTGATCGGCGTGGTCAGCTTGATGGCGCCCTGCTGCACCTTATGCATCGAGTAAAGGTTGGCCAGCACCTTGATGGTGCTTGCCGGCTCAAAAACCACTCCGTCTTCGAGGTTGGCCAGCACGCCATGGGTCCCCGGCCCGTTTACCTGGGCGAGATAAAGCCCCTCGGTTCCCGAAATTCCGCCGGCACGGATCAGGTTGCCGACGCGCGTCGTAATCGCATTCGAGTCGTCGATCATGGCCCCGGCAAAGCAGGTATTCGCGCCGCACGCATACACGGCCAGATTCACCATGCGTGCGCCATTCTGCACCGCCTTGTCGAGAATCGCGCTGCCTTGCTGGCCGTAATACCACCACCATTCCGGGCAGCCCTTCGCGCAGCTTTCCAACACCGCGTTGAACCGTCCGCTCCCGGCGCCCGGAACCAGATAGATCAAGCGATAGTTCTGTTGCACATTGCTGGCAATCGTCTCTGGCGCCACGTTGTACCACCACGTCCAGGCCGTGTCCTCCGATCCGGTGTTCGCGATCATGATGTCGGTGTAGCGGGTTTCGCTTCCGCTTGTGTACGTGTCCAGCGTGATCAGACGCGCCGGTTTGTTTGTCTGCAGCTTGTCCGTGATATCGGCGGGCG
>JASHQQ010000284.1 GCA_030039035.1 Acidobacteriaceae bacterium
CCCGCCGGGATTCATCGAGTCATGAAGCCGCGCCACCACCGGCTGCACGAATGCCTCGGGAAGATAATCGAGCGCGGTCCACAGCAGCACCACGTCGAAGACGCGCCCCCCGAAGTTCAGCGCACTATCGAGGTATCCCTGAACGTTCCAGACCGGCTTGTCGTCTTCATCTTTTCCGGTGGTCCAGTTTCCGGTGCAGGCATCGTGGACGAGATCGGCGAGAAAGATGCTGTGGCCAAGGCTGGTGAGGTAATTGATGTTGCTCGGAGAAGTAAATCCGACGTCGACCACGCGCAGGCCGGGCGCGGCCTGCAGGCGCTTGCGCAAGGCCGCCCAACCGCCGGAATGGCGCGGCAAGCGAGGCCCGGTGACGCCGGCGTTCGACGCGATCGAGCCGGCGTCCTGCTTTTTGTCAAACCAACGGCTCAGCAAGCCCGAAACCCCTTGGTGCGCACTGGCAGGAGACGGCTTAAGCCGCCGCTCCACGCGGCATTCGAGCGTTTGACAGTTCCTGTCCCCGGTTTCAGGCGCCGTTCAATCCGGCTCCCCGCGGCAAGCCCTTTCACTTCCATAACTCCGAGGCAGGGCAACTGCGTTACCGCATTAGGCGTTGGCGGCGGCATGAGACAAGTTGCTTTCAAGCCCCTTGGCGGTGGCGCCTTGCGTCAGGTCCACCTTGCCGCGATAGAGTGCGTTGTCTTCCACGGCCAGCCGCAGAGCGCGAATATCGCCTTCCATGCTGCAGCCGGCGCGCAGTTCCACGCGCCCGCTGGCCACAATGTTGCCTTGCACCTGGCCCATCACGAGCACGTCTTTGGCCGTCAGGTCCGCGGCAATGCTGGCGTTGGGGCCAATGGTCAGGCGGCTGTCGGTGAGGGTGACCGTCCCCTCAACCCGTCCGTCCAAAATCAGGTCTTCGCTGCCCTTCACTTCGCCGCGAATCACGACGGTCTTGCCCAGTCGCGCGGGAGTATTCTCAACTGCCATTGTCTGGTTCCTTCCGGGATGATCGATTCAGTGTGTTGCGAGAGCCGACCGCTTTCCTCGTCATTGTGCCACGTTGACGCTGTGCTTGAACTTGGCGGGTAAAGCTTTTGTTGCAGCGCGATGTTGCGCCCCGTAACTTTCCGCTGGTTTACCGATTCTGAAGTCCATGCTATCGCATTTCCAGCCGTGGTGCATTCCCCGGGGTCGCCGGGCCGGATTGGCCGCCGGAACCTTCCCGCCGGCAACTTCCGCCGTCTATCCGTCAGAGGTCATTAAACTGTTCTTGTGCGCCGGCTCCTTCGGTTCCCCCTTGTGATGCTGTGGCCCCTGGCGTTGCGCGGCCAGCCCGCAGCCGTGGTCTCGCCTCCGGCAGACCAGGCACTGGTGGAGCGGGCGCTGGCCAACGAATTGCGCGCCGCGCAGGATACGAGCCATCCGATGCGCTACACACTGCGCAAAACCAGCCCCCGCCTGACCACGGTAAAAGAGCTGGTGGAAACGAGGGACGGCCTCGTCGCTCGCCTGATTTCGGTGGACGGCGAACCGCTCTCCGGGTCCGCGGAAAAAAAGGAGCAGGAGCGGCTCGACTCGCTGCTGCACGACCCGGGCAAGCAGCGCCATCGCAAACAGAGCGAGGACCAGGACGCGGAACGCGCGCTCAAGGTGTTGCGCGCCCTGCCTACGGCGTTTGTCTATGAGCTTGCCGACGCCGAGGCTTCATCCGGCTCGCCGCCGGGCGCGATCGTGAAGTATTCGTTCCGCCCCAACCCCTCCTTTGATCCACCCGATCTCGAAACCCAGACCTTGACGGCGATGGCCGGCGCGATCTGGATCGATCGCGCCCGCGAGCGCGTTATGCGCCTGGAAGGAAGCCTGCAGCACGACGTGAACTTTGGCTGGGGCATCATCGGCCGGCTTGACGAAGGCGGCTGGATCGTCATCGAACAGGCCGAAGTGAGCCCGCAGCAATGGCGCACCGTGCACTTCCAGATGAAGATGAGCGGCCGTTTGCTCTTCAGGACCCGGATCTTCGACACCGAAGAGTGGGAGAGCGGCTTCGAGCCCGTCCCCGTGGGCCTCGATTACCGGAAAGGCATCGAGTTGTTGCGCGCCGCGGATAGCAATGCCGGCGGGAATATGCCTTGATCGCGAAAGCCTTCAATGAAAACGGCCTCGCCGTGCAGGGCGAGGCCGTTTCTCACTTGAAGCTTCGGCTTGTTATTTCATGCAGATCTTGAAAGTTCGCCTTACTTGATGCGGATAAAGATCATCGCGAAGGTGAACAGCGTGAGCGACTCGATGAAGGCCAGGCCAAGAATCATCAAAAGCTGAATCGTGGCCGTGGCTCCGGGGTTGCGGGCCACCGACTCGACCGACGAAGCGACAGCCCGGCCCTGCCCGATGCCGCACAGCCCCGCGGCCAGCGCGATGCCGATGCCGATGCCGATCGGCTTCAGGTCGGCCGACCCCGACGCGCCTGCCTGCGCCATCGCCGGAACGGCGAAGCACAGCAGCGACAGTCCATACAGAACAGTTTGCAGTTTGCGCATGGTTCTCCAGCTTCCCTGAGATTGGCCGCCAGTGGGTGGTTGAGGTTCACCGTGCTGACCCCCTCACGCTTGCAGCCTACCGTGGCTCCGGAGCGGAAGCGCTCTCCGGCGGAATCTCTTTCGGCGTATCCCCTCACCTCAACTGTCATCCCGAGCGAGTCGCCGCGGCGACGAAGCGAAGGATCTGCGTTTCCACAATCCCAGGTCTCAAAATCGAGACCTGGGGCACCCGGAATATTCCAAGAACAGGCGATCGACTAGTGTTCGTGCCGCACCGCCTCGGCCAGGTAAATCATGGGCAGATAGGTAAACACCAGCGCCTGCACAATCGAAACCAGGATGTGGAGCAGCAAAAAGAGAACCGGAATGGCCAGCGGGATGAGCGAAAAGAAGACCAGCGTGACCAGGTCGCCGGCAAACATGTTGGCCCAGAGACGGATGGTGAGCGACATCATGCGTGCCACGTGCGAAACCAGCTCGATGGGGAACAACAGCCACGCGATCCACCACACCGGCCCGGCAAAGTGCTTCATGTAGCCGATCGGCCCCTGATCCTTGAAGCCGTAAAAGTTGTAGTAAATGAAAACCGCGACCGCCAGACCGAAGGGCACGGCAGCCGTCTGCGTCGGCGCGTGCAGGCCGGGAACAAGCCCCAACAGGTTGCAGGTGAGAACGAACAGGAAGATGCACGCGATAAACGCCTGGAATCGCCCGGAGCCGTGACCGATGATGTTCTTGCACTCGCCGCCGATGTACTCGTAGACCATCTCGACCAACTGCTGTGGCGCCCTGGGCTTCTCCACCGAAAGCGTGAGACGGACGAAGACGAAAAGAGCGATGAACCCGAGCACCACGAGCAACTCGACGGTGAAAGTGTCGTCGATCGGCGCGGCGGGGTGGTCCGGGTGAATTCCCACCCGGGCAAGCAGCGCGTCGAGCGGGCCCGCAAAAAGATGATTCAGCAGCGTTGTAAGGGCAAACGGTTGTTCTTCCATGAAAACGAATTTCTTTCCAGAGGATTGACCTCATGCACCTGCACCCCTTGGGTGCCCCGCCCTTGCGGCACCTGGGTGCCCATCCTTACGGCGCCTTTGTTTTTGCCGCAAGGGTGGGAGGATCGTCCTCAGCCTCTCAGCAGGCGAAGCGCTTCCCACGTGAGCGTTGCCACCGCCAGACTCAGACCGCAGACCAGCGCAATCGGAGAGCCCCGGAGAAATTCAAGGCTACCATAGATGGCCGCTCCGAAGACGGTCAGCCGCAGCAGAAAAAAGACGATGACGAATCCTGTCCCGCGCGGGGTTTGCTGCTTCTTCATCCGGGAATTGATCAGCCGCGCCAGCCGCTGCCACTCCAGAATGCTCGCCGCCGACATGAGCGCGCCGGTCAGGAACATCGCGCCGTCGCGCCAGCCCGATGCGACGGTCAGCGCCAGTGCAACCAGCACCCCCGCAATCAGCGTGTTGCGGATCGCTCTTTTGAGCAACGCATGAAGGTCTGTGTCGGTCAAGCCGGCAATTCCCTGGGTCTCCTCGCTCATGGCTTGGCTTGCGAGCTCCCGGTTCCCGATCCGGGCTTCGAGCCGGCCCTGGCGCCCGCGCCGCGCCCGATCACCATTCGCACCACGTACACAATGCCGGAGACGCCTCCGAAGAGGATGCCCGCCAAGCTGATCCACGACTGATGCAGAACCTTGTCGAGCCACGCGCCGATGAGCCAGCCCACGCCCGCCGAGCACGGCAGAATGAGCGCCACCTGCATCATCCGTTCGGCTTCAATGAGCGAGGCGAATGCGCTCTTCGACGTCGGCCTCGGCTTTGGGTCCGGAATGGGAGGATTGAAGGGCATTCACCGTGGTTATACACGTTGAGCGGCCAGCCAGGCGAGTTGACGATCATTCGATGGAGTAGACCGCGTAGATCGTCATTCTGACTTCCACTCGCCTTGAATTGATGGCCAGTTGCTGGTTGCCGATCTGTATGCCTTCGATCGGCGTATTCCTGAACAGGCCTCCGCCGAAGTTTCCGTCCATGGCGAACGGACCCTGATTCTGCGACGCGCTGACGAGATGCCCAAGATGCACGCCCGACTGCTGCGCGATCTGCCCGGCGATGGCGTGCGCGTTCGCCAGCGCCCTGGCCGAGGCTTCGGCTTCAAGCCGGCCCGGATCGTCGACGATCCATTGGACCCACCCGCTCTCATTGGCTCCGGCCGTGATCGCGATGTTGAGGGCCTTGGCCGCCTCGTCCGGCCTGGCGCGAATCGTCCAGCTCTGCGTCACCGTGAACTGCATCCTGGCGCGCTCCCCGTCGTTAGGGGAAAGCTGGTTCAGCTCGTTGAGATCGGTGTGCCTGAGCACCTGGCTGGTGCTCTCGATATCGGCCTTCGGTATCCCGGAGCCGGTCAAAGCGTCCATTACCGCGTTCGAGGTTTCGACGGCGCCCGCATAGGCGCTCTTCGCATCGGAGCCGTAGAGCTTGTAGCCCACGTGGATGATGGCGTGGTCGGCATCGGCGGTGACAACGCCGGCGCCGTTGACCGAGATATTGCGACGCTCGGGGCAGTTGTCGCACTGGGCCGCGCACATCGAAGCGAGCCCGGCCATGACGATCAGCAAAACGGCGGCGCGGGTAACGAAGTTCATGAGTCCCCTCCAATTTCAAAAGTCATCCGGATGGCGATATAGACGGTCGGCTCGGCCATTCCGTTTGAAGGAATGCAAAGCCGCTATACTGACCGTTGGATCGTTCGCCAACGCAATAAAGGAACCGTCGTGTTCGAATCGGAGTTTGAGCGCAGCCTCTTCGACCTGCGCCGGTCAAAACTCGCCGAGATCGAGAAGCTGGGGCAGGCTGCCTATCCCAACCAGTTCCCGGCCACGCACACTATCCCCGCGGTGCGCGCCAAGTGGAATTCGTATACGGCCGAGGAGCTGGAGCTGCCCCGCGTCACGGTCGCCGTCGCCGGCCGCATCATGGCCATCCGCGCGCAGGGCAAGGCCGGATTCGCCACACTGCAGCAGCAGGGTGAGCGGCTGCAGATCTACGTCCGCCTCGACGCCGTCGGCGAAAAGGGCTTCGCGCTCTACAGGCTGCTCGACCTCGGCGATCACATCGGCGTCGCCGGCTATCTCTTCCGCACGCGAACCGGCGAGCTCACCATACACGTCGAGCGGCTGACCTTCCTCGCCAAGGCCATGCTCTCGCTGCCGGAGAAATATCACGGCCTGGCCGACGTGGAGCTTCGTTACCGCCAGCGCTATGTGGACCTGTTCACCAACCTCGACAGCCGCGAGGTCTTCGTCAAGCGCGCCAGGGTGCTGCGCGCCATACGCAAGTTCTTCGACGATCGCGGCTATCTCGAAGTGGAAACGCCGATGATGCAGCAGATCCCCGGCGGCGCCGCGGCGCGCCCGTTCAAGACGCGCCACAACGTGCTCGACCAGGACCTCTATCTGCGCATCGCGCCGGAGCTCTATCTCAAGCGCCTGGTCGTCGGCGGCCTCGACCGCGTCTACGAGATCAACCGCAACTTCCGCAACGAGGGCGTAAGCACGCAGCACAATCCCGAGTTCACCATGCTCGAGTTTTACCAGGCCTACGCGAATTACCTCGACATGATGCAGATCACCGAGGAACTGATGGCGTTTGCGGCTCGCGAGGTGAACGGTACGACAAAGGTCGAGTTCAACGGAAACACGATCGACCTCGGCCACTGGCGCCGGCTCACGTTGAACGAAGCCATCCGGGAGCACTGGCCCGAGGAAGCCGGCGCCAGGCCGGCGATGTCGGCGTTCGAATCCGCCCCGGTGCTTCAGGCGCGGCTTCATGCGGCCGTCGGCTCGCTGGAAGCGGCGATCTGCGAGACCACGCGCCTGACTCCCGAGCGCATCGCCGAGCTCAAAACCATCCGCGAAGCCATGAACGCGATCTACTACGACTCGATGAAAGGCGCGGCTCTGGGCAAATCGGTCTACAACCTCTTCGAAGCCGTTGCCGAGCCATTCCTCGTTCAGCCGTCGATCATTTACGACTACCCGACTGAAGTCTCTCCGCTCTCCAAGGGCAAACCCGACGACCCGGCGCACGTGGAGCGCTTCGAGTTCTTCGCCGGGGGCTTCGAGCTGGGCAACGCATTCAGCGAGCTGAACGATCCGGTGGAGCAGAAGAAGCGTTTCGAGCAGCAATTGGCCGAGCGCGGCCGCGGCGATGAAGAAGCCCATCAGATGGACGAAGACTACGTGCGCGCGCTGGCCTATGGACTACCGCCTACCGGCGGCGAAGGCCTGGGCGTCGACCGGCTGACGATGTTGCTCACCGGTTCCAAGTCGATTCGCGATGTGATTTTGTTTCCGTTGATGAAAAGCAGGGACTGAGGGACTGAGGGACTGAGGGACTCGAGCTCCAGATCGCGGCGTTGAAGGAAGCTGCCGGAGGAACAACATGGGGCAATCTTTCAAGGATCTCGTCGTCTGGCAAAAGTCCATTGACTTGACCGCCGCAATTTACGAGCTTACAGCCAGGTTTCCAGACGCGGAGCGGTTCGGTCTTACCAATCAAATGAGGCGCGCTGCTGTCTCCGTACCAAGCAACATCGCTGAAGGGTATGGCCGAAGTACGAAGGGGGAGTACCACCTCTTCCTCGGGCACGCGCGTGGCTCCTGCTCCGAGCTGGAGACGCAACTGGTCATTGCCAAGAGGCTGAGCTTTGGGGAGTCAAAGAGACTCCAGACCGCCGAGCATCTTTGTGATGATGTGGGCAGGCTCCTTTGCTCTTTGACGAAGTCGGTGCGGGCTTCCCGGTTCTCAGTCCCGACTCCCTCAGTCCCTTAGTCCCTCTCTCAGGAGCTCGTTCACCCTTGAATATCCTCTTCGTCGGCGACATCTTCGGCAAGGCAGGGCGCAGAATTGTGGGCGAGCACATCGGCCATCTGCGCCAGGCGCACAATGTCGAGCTGACCATCATGAATGCCGAAAACGCCGCCGGCGGGTTCGGCATTACGCCGCAGCTTGCCGAGGATCTCTTCGACCTGGGCGCCGACGTGCTCACCACCGGCAATCACGTCTGGGACAAACGCGAGCTGATCGACTATCTGAATTCAGCAGGCTCAACAGACAGCGACCGGCCGCGCCGCGTGCTTCGCCCGGCGAACCTTCAGCCCGGCCTGCCCGGCAGCGGCGTCTATGAAGGGAGAACGGCGAGCGGCGTGGATTATGCAGTTCTCAATCTGATGGGCCGCGTCTACATGGGCGGCACCAACGATCCCTTCCACGCGGTGAACGAACTGCTCGCCGGCATCAAGTCCAAGCCGATCGTCGTCGACTTCCACGCCGAGGTGACGAGCGAAAAAGTCGCCATGGGCTGGCACCTCGACGGCCGCGTGACCGCCGTGATCGGCACGCACACGCATATCCCCACGGCCGACGAGCGCATCCTTCCCGGCGGAACCGCTTACCTGACCGACGTGGGCATGAGTGGCCCGTACGACAGTGTCATCGGGGTCGAAACCGAGCTGGTCCTGCGCAAGTTTCTCACCGGAATGCCGGGCAAATTCGAGGCCGCCAAAGGCAATCCGAAGATGTGCGCGGCGCTGATTGCCTGCGATCCGGGAACCGGGCGCGCAACCGCGATTCAACGCATCATGCTGGGAGAATGAGGCGGATCTTCCTGAAGCTAAATCAGAACCGGTGCGCCCAGGGCTTGCCATCCCACCCTTTTCGCAAACACCGCGAAAAGGATGGGGGCACGCAAGCGAGGGAAGATGACCCGGGCCTGAAGGCCTCGAGTCGGAAGGGCTCCATTGAGGGGCCTGAAGGCCCCTGCTCCCTCCCTACTGCGCACTGGGCGCGCTCAGGTCCACGATCGTCTGCGGCACCGGCTTGCCCTTCACATTCTCGACGCCCTGCGGCACGGCCTTCGCGGTAACCAGAGGCGCCGGCGAGTGCGCAGCCTTGAGCAGCTTGCCCTTGCCGTTGAACGTCAACGTCCAGAGCATGGGTCGCGGTGAAGCGGCGACGTCGGCAAAGCGGATGACCGCCCCGCCGCTCCTGGGAACCTGCATGAGAGGCGGCATGGGCGCGGGAAACTTCCCGGGATCGTAATCGCTGTCGGGGAGCAGCACGGTCTGGGGATGCGCTCCGGCGAGCGCCGCGTAGCACATTCCGGTCATCAGCCAGTCGGGCGTCGCGCCAGGGGGTTCCTCCGCGCGGATATGGTTGAACGCCGCGACCGTCATGGCGTTGATGGGCGCGGGCGAAAAAAGCGAATAGCCATGCCGCTGGATGGGAATGATCCGCACTCGCCCTTCGCCGCCGCGCGGAATCGACGCCGAGAACATCGTTGTGTCGCCCGCGCCGCTGTTGCGCGTGAATTGCAGGAAGAGATGATCGGGAAACGCCGTGCACATCACCTGCCGGTACTTCCACTCGCCTTCGTTGAACGCGATGTCGGTCCAGCGGGTCCGCTCCTGGATCGACGACTCCGCATCGGCCTCGAGCAGCTTGTCCTTCTGGCTCATCTGCTCGGCCGGCAGGAACGCGATGCTGTTCACCCGGCCCCGCGCTTCGCTGTTGGGGGGGAACGGCATGGGTGTAACCTTCGCCGGCACTTGCCTGATCTTGAGGCCGTTCGCATTGGCGTCCTGCGCCGCGGAGCGTGGCGGCAGGCCGGCGACGGCGATCGCGCAGACAGCGAAGGCAAAGGGGAGGAAACTCGCGCGAACCATACTCTTCCCAGCGTACCATTGCGCGGGCATCGATATCGGCGCCTCGCCGGACCCAAAAAGAACGGGCAGCCCCGGTGAGTAGCTGCCCATCCTTCTCTACGGATGGCGCCTTCAGCTCAGGTGTGGGTCGTCTTGCGCTCTCCGCCGGCCGGCTTGCGTGAAACGGGCTTCCTCTTTTCCGGCTGAACGAATCCATCGCGTAGCACAATCTGAACGGACTGGGCAGTCGCTCCCGTGGCCGCGACCTGCCGGTACGAGTCGTAAGTCCCATCGAGTTCGATCGCCGGCTGCATGCCAAACTCCTTCCTGGAAACGGTCTTGCAGGAGATCGGAGTCTTCAGATTCACGATAAAATCCGGCGCTTTGGCGGTTTTGGCATCCTTCGTCACTGCCACTTCGACGCTCGATGCCGCGGGATCCAGGACGACTTTCCTGATCTTCCCCGGATTGTCCCTGAAGAGCCTGGCTAACTGTTCGATGTCCTGCTTTGCGCCCTTCGCCAGGATAAAATCCTCGATCCCCTTGAGGTCGATACCCGGCGGTTGGGCCTCCTCGCAACCGAGAGGCGTTCTGAGACCGACCAGAAACTCTTTGGTCTTTGTTTGTCCGGGAGCCGGTCCGGCTTCGGTCACTGCAACTTTGAACAGGGAAGAAGTTGCCGCAATCACGGTTCCGGGAACCGGCGTGGACTGATCCTTCAGCATGTCCCATACTCTCCCGGCATCTTCCTTGTATCCTGCGGCCAGCACGGTCTCAATGTCCTGCATTGAAAGCTTTGAACTGTCCGGGATCTGGGCGAGAAAAGTATGGATTTGATCCGCGCGCGATGGCGCCGGCTTGACCGAAAACGAATCCGGGGGGAAGAGCGAAGCCGCTGTCTGATCCTTCACCTCGTTCAGGCCATCGAGCCCGCCGTGGTAGTCGTTGTAAGCCTGCTCGAGCTCCACCTCGATCTCCGGCCTGTACTGGGCGGGCGCGAATCGCCATGCCCGTGCGAAGAACCAGATCGCTTTTACAGGATCTTTGACCCCGGGTTGCATATACGCCTGGGCGATCCGGTAAGTGTCAAGTAACGCCGGGCCGGACGAGGTTGCATCGGACGGATATTCGGACAGAGCCGCGCGATATTCGTCCACAGCGGTCCTGAAATCATTGTTCTTTCCGGCATCGAAGGCGATGGCGGAGTGAAAGACCGGGAAAGCGGCAGAGGTGAGCTTGTTCCAGTCCGCATCCGGCATTATCGCCGGCTTTTTCAGATTCAATCCCTCGCGCGCCTGGCGGGCGGCATCGTCCAGGGTCTTCAGATCGTTTCCTCTCTGTCCTTTCTGCTTCCGGATCACCACGGAAAGGAATGTAGCTTTCAAATCGCCCGGGTCCAGCTCAAGCAATTCGGCCGCCGCCGCCAACTCCTTGTCACTCGACCCGATCGCTTCCTGCATGGCCTTGGCTTGTGCAGCCTTGTCGCCGCTTTGAGCCTTTGCCATCGCCTCATCGGAGAGGCCCTGATAGATATCTTCCAGTTGCTCGAGAACGCTTTTTTTCACTACGCTCTTTGGATAGTTCCTCAAATACTCTTCAAGCGCCGCAGCCCTGGCTTTTGCATCCGCCTGGGTAACGGCACTGTTATAGGCCTGAACCTCCGTGGCATCGTTGATGGTGACGGTTTGTTGCTGGGCTCGCGCGCCGAAGCCGGAAACGAACCCCATCCCCGGCAACAACAGCGCACACGCAAAAGCAGATTTCCTCATCATGGAATCCTCCTGGGATTTGCCCGAAAGGATCCAGGAAGCTCTGTTCAAGGCCTCCGCCTTCGCTGAATGGTCAAAGCTGGTCCCGTTTTGCCCGACTTGTGGCACGGCTCAACATCACACCGGCGACGGAAGAACAGTCGCTCCGGGTCTCCGCTGGAGCCGTGTCCTTTCAAAACCCGGATGATTCAGAGGTTCCGTAGACCCCGTTGCGCTTGCTCGCCCGGGATCCATTCATCCCGAGAAAGCGAGAGCAATTTCGGACGACACTACCATGATTCCGAACGGACTGTCCAGACAGAAATGGGCAGCTTCGCGAAAAGCTGCCCATCGTGAATCAGGGAACGAGGTGCGATGCGGCGTTTCCCGAGTTACAACCGCTTACTGCCCGCTGGAACCGGCAGCGTGAGCGCCAGGACGGGCCGGCCGATGCCCGGCCGCCGGCTTGTGCGCCGGAGTTTTCTGCGCCGCCTGCACAAAGCCGTCGCTGAGCACGATCTGCGCGCTTTGCGTGGTCGTGTCCGTCGCCGGTATCTGCTTGTAGGTGCTGTAGGTGCCGTCGAGCTCCGCCTTGGGCTGGATGCTGAACTCGGTGCCCGCCAGCACGTCCTTGCAGGCGGCCGGAGTCTTCAGGTTGACGATGAAGTCCGGCACCTTGCTGGTCTTCGCGTCGTCGGTTACGGCGATGTTGACGACCGTCGCCTGCGGATCGAGCTCAAGCCTCCTGATCCTTGCCGGCGAATCGGAGATGAGCGAGGACAGCTTGTCGAAATCGCCTCCCGTGCCGTTGGAGGTGATGAAATCCTCCTTGGCTTTCGCGTCCGCATCCTCGGTCGGAGCATCCTTGCACCCGACCGGCGATTTCAGGTCGATGGAGTATTCCTTCGCCGGAGCCGTTCCTTCCTGCACGCGCACCTTGGCCGCGGAGGCTGTCGCCGATATCACGGTGCCCGGAACCGGCGTCTGCTGGCCTTGCAGCACCGACCACATTTTGTCGGCATCGTCCTTGGCGCCCACGGCCAGAATGGTCTCCTTGTCCGAGAGCGCCAGCGACTTCAGGTCGGGGGTCGTGCTGATCAGGTCGTGAACAATCTCCTGCGGAGTCTTGGCCGCCGCGAGGCTGTAGGTTCCCGGCGGAAACTCCGAAGTCTGCGCCTGCGACTTGACGTCGTCCAGCCCCTTTGTATCGCCGTGGTATTTCGAGTACCAGTAATCCAGCTTCTTCTCGATCTGCGGCTTGTAGGCAGCCGGTGCGAAGTCCCACGCGCGTGCATAGAACCAGACCGCCGCGGTCAGATCCTTGGGATCGGGTTTCTTCGGATTGATGTTCACGTAGGCTTCGGCCAGGTTCAGCGTGTCCACCAGCCCCGGCCCCGACTGCGTCTGTTCGGCCGGATACAGCATCAGCTCGGCCTTGTACTCGTCGGTCGCATCCCTGAAGTCCTTCTTGATCACATCGTCGAAGGCGATGGCGGAATGGAAGAGGGGATACGCGGCGGCGGTCAGCGTCTTCCACTCGTCTTCCGCGGTCTCCGCGGGCTTGGGGACGGTCAGGCCCTTGTGAGCCAGAGCCGCGGCGTCGTCGGCTGCCTGCTGATCGTTGTGCTGCTGCGCCTGCATTTTCTTGATGACCACCGAGTAGAGAAGAGCGCGCAGATTATTGGGATCGATCTGGAGCAGTTGCGTCGAAACGTCCAGTTCCTTGTCGGGATCGAGCGGATTCGAATAGAGGTTGACCAGGTCATTCAATACGGCCTGCTTGACCACGCTCTGCGGATAGGTCTTGAGAAAGCTCTCCAGAGCCGCGGCCTTGGCCTTGGGGTCGGTCTGGGTCGTCGCCATTTGATAGGCGTTGTATTCGGCCGGGTCCTTGATCTGAATGGTTCCCGGCTGGTTCTGGGCTTGCAGGCGGGGCGCAGACACAAGGCTCATGGTCGCCAAAGCCATCACAGATGCAAAGACATACATCTTCATTATTCATTGCTCCTGGGAAATGCCGAAATGGAGGACGATCTTCGATTCATCCGCTCGCCGGACGGCCCGACCGTCCCGAGGGACGGCGGGCGCCGAGGTCACGGGTAAACGATACCACGGCTTCCCGATGCGGGGATGGGAGGATTATAGAAAGGCCTGCCCGCGCTGACAAGCAATCTGTGTGCCCGAACCGGTTCCCTGCGCCGGAACTCGCTTGCCCTCGTCGGAACTGGCTCGCATCCGTCCGGCAATGCGCCCGGCCACTCCACCTGACGTTCCGGTTCCGCCACCGGGAGAATCCACGCCGCACTTTGCTCCGGCCCTCCTCGCTACATCTGATCTCTTAGACACCGAAACCGGGAAAACCGTTTCCGGCCACGGACGGCGCGGCGCCGCGAAAAGCTTTCATGCCGGAAGACCGCGATTTGCCTCCATCGGAAATTCCGGCATGCCTCGCTCCCTGATCGCCGATGGCTGATCGCTGGTCCCTAATTCCTGATCCCTGTTCCTCGTTCCCTGTACGCTTGCCACTTTCATTCATCCCCTTTCCACACGTACGCACCCGGCTGCGGCAACCCGATGTGCGCCAGAACGCGGAAGACAAACTGTCGCGCCATTTCGCCGGAGTCAACGGGGTGGTTGTAGAACGCCGGAATGCAGGGAAAGATGATGGCGCCGGCCTCGGCGGCCAGCGTCATGTTGCGCAGGTGAATGCGGTTGAAGGGGGTTTCGCGCAGGCAGAGCAGCAGCGGCCGGCCCTCCTTGAGCGTCACGTCGGCGGCGCGGGCGATCAGCGAATTGGCCAGCCCATGCGCGATCGCCGCCAGTGTCCGCATCGAACACGGCAAAATGATCATTCCATCCGACGGATGGCTGCCCGAGGCGATCGCCGCGCCGATGTCGGCATCCGAATGCTGGATGGTCCTGGCCGGTTTGGCGCCGAGCAGTTTTTCCACGAGATCGTTTCGTCCGGAGACGCCCAGTTCCTCGGCGATCACCCGCAGCGCGTTCTCGCTCGCGACAAAGTGAACATGGGACACTCGCTCGTCGGACTCAAGGGCGCGGAGCGCCTCGCGGCCGAAGACCGCGCCGGATGCGCCGGTGATGGCGAGGGTGAGGTTCATAAGGAAAGCTTCGAGCCTCCATGCGCCAACTTCTGGAGCCTTGCATCTTAATTTCGGAATATAAATGCCGGGCGCCAGGTGCCCCAGGTCTCGATTCTGAGACCTGGGAGCCCGTGATGCCAAGGTACTCATTCACACGGTCGGAGAACCTACGGCTTCGCGGAGCCTGCGTCTTTCGCGTAGGTGGTCACGAACAGGCTCGTCCAGCTATCGCCATTCTTCATCTCCAACTGGAAGTTCAACTTGTCGGGCGACGGGTTTTCATAGGTCGCGCGCAGCAGCGGCCCCGGCGCGGAAGAATCGCTCATGAGCACGAGTTTGTTGCCCGTCAGGTCACCGGAGAACTGCGTTGGGTGGTAGGCGGTGTCGTTGAACCACCATGCCGTGTACTTGCCGGTCTGCTTGTCAAAGGAAATGAAATGCCGCGTGTCCGTGGGTTTGCGGCCGGGGAGCGTGGTCGAGAGCATCTCGCAAAGATACTTGCCGGCAATGCCCGGTTCGATGCGGTCGGTCGCATCGCCCACCATGGCGGGCCCGCCGTTGGTGTTGAAGTTCTGCTTGCCCGCCCAGTTCCCCTGCAGGAAGGCGAGTTTGTTCAACGCATCCGCCGGCTGGATGGCCGATTGTTGGGCGAGAGCAAGAGCGCCGCTCAGCGCCAGAACGACGCAAACGAGGAACTTCATCAAGGCCTCCTGACCATCGCCCCTACGGGATTCGCATTTTACAGTCGCGATTCCATCCCCCACGCTGAAGCGCGAAGTAACCAACGTTGCGCCTGCGGCGCGGAAAATTATCCTCCCAACACGCGCTTGAAGATCGCGTCCACATTCCCCAATTGCCGCGTGTAGTCGAACGTCCGATCCAGCTTCTCTTTGCTGAGCATCTTCGCAATCTCCGGGTCGCGCGAAATTTCGTCACGAAAACTCAGATCCTCTTTCCACGCGCGCATGGCGTGGGCCTGCACGAGGCGATACGCGTCCTCGCGCAGCATGCCGGCCTCAGCCAGGTCGAGCAGCAACTGGCCGCTGAAGATGAGCCCGCCGGTCGACTCGAGGTTGCGCTTCATCCGCTCGGGATAGACGAGCAGCCGGTCGACCAGATCGGTCGCCTTCGCCAGCAGATAATCGATCAAAATCGTCGAATCGGGAAAGATCACCCGCTCTACCGAAGAATGCGAAATGTCGCGCTCGTGCCACAGCGGAATGTTTTCCAGAGCCGCTATCGCATTGCCGCGCAGCACGCGCGCCAGGCCGCTGATCTGTTCCGAAGTAATGGGGTTCTTCTTGTGCGGCATCGACGACGAGCCCTTCTGGTGCTCGCTGAAATACTCCTGCGCCTCGCGCACCTCGGTACGCTGCAGGTGGCGGATTTCGACGGCGATCTTGTCGAGCGTGCTTCCGAGAATGGCCAGCGAGGCAATGTAGGCGGCGTGCCGGTCGCGCTGGATCACCTGCGTGGCCACCAGCGCCGGCTTGAGGCCGAGCCGCGCGCAGATGCGCTCCTCGTGCTCCGGCTTGAGATGCCCGAATGTTCCCACCGCGCCCGACAGCTTGCCCACGCGCATCTCTTCGGCCGCGGCGTCAAAGCGCTTCAGGTTGCGCTCCATCTCCGCGTACCAGTTGAGCAGCTTGAGGCCGAAGGTGGTCGGCTCGGCGTGAATGCCGTGCGTACGCCCAACGATCGGCGTGTGCTTGAACTCAAGGGCGCGCCGCTTCAGCACCACGAGCAGCCCCTCGATGCCGGTGCGAATCAGCGCCGAAGCGGCTTTCACCTGCAGCGACTGCGCGGTATCGACGATATCGTTCGACGTAAGCCCGTAGTGCAGCCAGCGGGACTCGGCGTCCAGGCCCTGGTCTTTCAGGCTTTCAGCGACGGACGTGGTGAAGGCAATCACGTCGTGCTTCACCTCGGCCTCGATCTCCTGGATGCGCTCGACCGAGAAGCTCGCCCGGGTTGCGATGGCCTTTGCCGCTTCCGCCGGAATCACGCCATCCTCGGCCAGCACTGCGCTCGCCGCCGCCTCCACTTCGAGCCAGCAGCGATACTTGCTCTCCTCGGTCCAGATGCGGCCCATCGCCGGACGGGTATAGCGTTCGATCAAAGCGGTCTCCCGTCGGCCGGATCGTCACGTCCCGGATCATCGCATCGTCGGTCGGTCGTGAGGGTAGGGGTTTCAGCCCGTACTTCCGTTGGCCCAATCGAGGCCTCCGGGCTTTGGCCCCGGATCGAAACCGATCCTCCGCCGATCGTCGGGAATGCAAACTCCATCCTGCGCCAACACTCCATTGTACGGGCAGCGCTTGCGCGCGCCTCGCCTCTTGTCTATGCTGGTTTCGGCCTTGCGGGAGGCCATCGGTCCGCGTAAAGGGCGCAGCCCACCCGGCAGTTCACTCAGCCAACCTGACTTCCAGCCCGAAAGACGCGGACACCGGGCATTCAAGGAAGAAAGGTGCCATGAGCAACTCCCGAACCCGGCCCGTATCTGCCTCCGCGCTACTCCCGGCGCAGGCCAATCTCGAACATCTGAGAAACGAAGCCAAGCAGCGCCTCAAATCGATGCGTGCGCAAAGCCCCGCCGCGCGGCTTGCCGAAGCGCAGCTCCAGGTCGCGCGCAACTATGGGTTCCCAAGCTGGCGCAGGCTCAAGGCCTATGTGGACGCGCTCCACGGCTCGGGCGCGCAACTCATCGAAGCCGTGCGCCGCGGCGACATCCCCACTATGCGGCAGATCCTCAACGCGCATCCGCAACTGGTCAACGCCAGCGCGTCAGTCAATCCCGACATGCGCCCCCACGACACGGTGACCATGCACCTCATTCATCTCGCCATTGCGGAGGGCGGCGCCGAAGCGCTGAGGCTGCTCATCGAGCGCGGCGCCGACCTGAACGCGCGCAATCGCGAAGGCCGCCTGCCGCTGCACGACTGCTTCGAGTACGGCCACGACGACTGGGCCAAAATGCTCGTCGAGGCAGGAGCCGTGCCTGACGTCTGCGCCGCTTCAGCGTACGGCATGCACGATCGCCTGCGCCACATTCTCGCCGAAAACCCCGCACTGGCGAACGACCTGAGCACCGGCGAATCTCCGCTGGGCTGGTCGGTCTACGGCGCGCAGCCGGAGTCGGCCAAAATCCTCTTCGAGCACGGAGCCATCGCCGATCGCACGCCGTTTGACGGCTTCGCATGGAGACCGGCGGCCATGGTCGCCTCGACCGCTGTCACGCCGGTCCTGCTCGCGCACGGCGCCGACCCCGACTGGCGCGACGGCGAGGGCAACACTGCGATGCATCGCGCCATCCGGAGCCGGATCGTGCCCGATCCCGCAAAGTTCCTCCGGATTCTTCTCGACGCCGGCGCTGATCCGAATCTTCTCAACCACGAAGGACGAACACCTCTCGAGGAAGCACAAGCGCTTCAACAGGCGGGCAAGAACGCAGAAACCTACTACCCGGTTCGCGTGATCGGCCCCAAGAAACTCGAAGATACGATCGTCATGCTTCGAGCGGCCGCGGGTTCCGGTTAACCGGGTGCCGCGGGTCCGTGTTTTCAGACCCGGGACCGGAATGTTCGAGCAACCCATGAACAGAAACCCGCCCGAGGCGCCGTCATGCCTTCGCAATCCTCAGCCGCCGCTCCAGCTCCTCGTAGAGCAAGCCGCGCCCCGGCCGGTAGGGTTGAAACCATTCGCCGTCGATCACCAGTTGGGGGATAGCGCGCTTGCCCACGTGCCGCATCACCTCGGCCGAGGCGGCCGGATCGGCGTCCACATTGATCTCGGTGTAGGCGATGCCATGTGAATCCAGAAACTGCTTGGCGGCCCGGCAATCGCGGCACCACGCAGCCGTATAGAGCTGCACCTTCATGGGCTCATTGTAGCGTTCGCCCGCGGTATCCTCTGTGATGGATGACCGCCGCGGAAATCAAAAGCCTGTTGCAACTTGAACCGCATCCCATCGAAGGCGGATTCTTCCGCCGCACCTACACCTCGGCGGGCGCGGTGGAGCTGCCGCGCGGCGTTCGCGCCCAGGGCACGGCGATCTACTATCTGCTGGAGCCCGGGACTTTCTCCGAGATGCACTGCCTCAACTCGGACGAGATCTTCCACTTCTATCTGGGCGATCCGGTCGAGATGCTCCAGCTCTACGACGATGGGCGCTCCGCGCGCCTGATCCTCGGGCCAGACCTGGCCGCCGGCCAGCATGCGCAGCTTGTCGTACCTGCCGGCGTGTGGCAAGGCGCGCGCCTGATTGGCGACGGCAAGGTCGCCTTGCTCGGCTGCACTGTGACGCCGGGATTCGATTATGCCGATTACCGCAGCGCGACCTACGCAGAGTTGGCGGCAAAGTGGCCGGCTCAGGCGGACAGAATTCGCGAGCTCACCAGGAGCTAGCTCGGCGATGCCGGCAAATTGCCATCCTCGTCACAAGGCTCTGCTGAAACCACTTCCGCGCTTTGACACCTGAATTCCCCAGACATCCCCACGCTCGAAGCAATTCGAACCGTCAGGACGTTCGGTAGTGGACCATCCTGCGGCCCGCCTCCGTGGGGATAGCTCATGGGCTCCAGCCCAAATTCCAGCTCAAAAATGCAATTCTGAAAGGAGAAAGTCGAAAATTGAAGACCCTCTACGTTGCGGAACCGCAGCCGGGTCATGGTGTGCTTTGTAAGGACGAAATACCCTTCCGGAGTCAGATCCTTTGTCATCTCAAAGACGTGAATTCTCATGTCCACCACGGGCGACGCAGAGCCAGCGACCCAGGGTTCCCGATCGGCAACGCTCAAATTCACCTCGAGAATTTCTGCATCGTGAAAGGTCGGCCAATAGCCGAAGATGTCCGTGATCTTGTGGCTGTTTGCGATGTACGGTGATGGATCGAACCATTCCATTGATTCGGGCAGATCCCCAAGCCAGGGCAGTTTAAGAAATAGCGTGTACCTTGAATCCTTGCCCAAGGTCGCCGCTCCCTGCTGGTCGCGTCGACTCAGCGATCTCTCTTCGTCTACAGAATTTCTTAAACTGCCTTAAGCTTTGCGCCGCTCGCGGAAAAACCCCCGCAACATCTCGCCGGCTTCTTCGGCGAGAATTCCCTGCTCCACGTCCATTTGGTGGTTCAATTGCGGATGGTTGACGACCGCAAGCACCGAACCCGCGGCGCCTGCCTTGGGGTCGGGAGCCGCATACACCAGCCGGTCGAGCCGGGCATGAATCATGGCTCCGGCGCACATCGCGCAGGGCTCCAGCGTCACATAAATCGTGCAGCCGTTGAGCCGGTAATTGCCCATGGACCTGGTTGCCTCGCGCATGGCGATGATCTCGGCGTGCGCCGACGGATCCTTGTCGCGCAGCACGCGATTCTGCCCGCGGCCGACGATCCAATCGAGAAAGCACACCACGGCTCCCACCGGAACCTCACCCGCTTCGGCAGCCTCGCGAGCCTCGGCCAGCGCGGCCTGCATGGCGTCTTCGTCGATCATGATGTTTGCGGTGCGAACACACCTGCAACAATTAGAGCATTGCGTGCGCGATTCGCCGGTGCCGCGAAAGTGTTAGACCGCAGGCTGCTGTTGGGTCATGCAGTGCAGCGCGCCCAGTCCCCAGATCAGGTCGACCGAGTGAATGCCGATCACATCGCGATCCGGAAACACTTCGGCCAGAATATTCAGCGCGATGCGGTCGCTCGGATCGTGAAACGTAGGAACCAGCACCTGTCCGTTGGCGATATAGAAGTTCGCGTAACTGGCCGGCAGCCGCTGCCCGCGAAAGACGACCGGGTGCGGCATGGGCAGCTTGACAATCGTGAATTGTTTGCCGTCCAGCGTGCGCGCGGCTTTGAGACGATCGAGATTCTCCGCCAGCGGCTCGTGATTCGGGTCAGCGGTCTTCGGCTCGACAGCCGCGACGATTGTCGTGGGGCCAACAAAGCGCGCGATGTCGTCCACGTGCCCGTGCGTGTCGTCGCCGGCAATTCCGCGATTGAGCCACAAGA
>JASHQQ010000285.1 GCA_030039035.1 Acidobacteriaceae bacterium
GGCTTCCTCTACGACGGCGACCGCATCGTCGCCCAGCTCAACGGCAACAACGACGTGGTCAGCCGCTTCGTCTACGCCTCAGGCGGCACCTCGCCCGACACCATGATCTCGGGCGGCGAAACCTACCGCATCTTTTCCGATCCGCTCGGCAGTCCGCGCGTCGTCGTCAACGCCGCCACCGGAGCCATCGCCGAGGAGATCGCCTACGACGAGTTCGGCAACGTATTGAGCGACTCGAAGCCCGGCTTCCAGCCCTTCGGCTTCGCCGGCGGACTCTACGATCAGGACACGAAACTGGTCCGCTTCGGCGCCCGCGACTACAACCCCCAGACCGGACGCTGGACGGCCAAGGACCCCATCCTCTTCGCAGGAGGAGGCACAGACCTCTACGCATACGTCCTCGACGATCCCATTAACATGATCGATCCGGCGGGAAAAGACGGCTGGGGAGACGCATTATTTCAACTCCTGTACCCGATCTCGACGCCATACTTCGTGTGGAAGCACTGGAAGGAGCTTAAGGGCTGCGAATGTCAGGAGAAAAAGGAGCACGAGGGTGTGACGGCGGACGAAGTTGTTATAGAGCAAGCCAATCATCTGGGCGTTGAAACAGGTGGTGAGGTTGTCATTGGTCACGCGCTGGAAATGGAAACTGCCGGCAAGGCTGCCGGCCCGATCATGTCGACCGTTACCGGTTCTGAGGCGCTCGCCGAGGGATTGACGGCAGAGAAACATTATTTCGATCGCTACAACAAAATGATGGAAGATTGCGACAAGTTCGGGCCAAACCACTGATGGGGTTCGAAACCGTATCGGCGGCGGACAAACAGTCGCGCAGGTGGAAGGAGAAGCGGAAGGAGGAATCAATACGCCCACGGAGCAGCCGGGAAGTCCGACCTTCAACATGAATGGCATGTTCCACGTCGATGTCAACGGCAGGGTGAAGGTATGGATGTTCTGCAAGGACTTCTTCCATTGGCATGGAGAAAGAGCCAATCGGCGAATCGGGGCGGCTACGCACATTATGCCCAGCGATATCCCTGGAGCCGGTCAGGCCTGGCCGACGATACTCCTTGAGCTGCAGCAAATTCGCCGCTTGCGGCAGGCTGCCTGTCAAGGCAGCACGGAAAGTTGTGTCTTGACTTCCGCCCATCGTCCGGGTACCTTGGCGTCACTCAGACCCTGTTGCGGAAAGTTTCGTGGCGGCCGCCTCCAGCCCGGTAACGGAGTTGCTCCTGCGCTGGAGCGAAGGCGATGCTGCGGCCCGGGAAGAGCTCATTCCGCTGGTCTACAACGAGCTGCGCCGCATCGCCAGGCGTTGCCTGGCTTCGCAGCCGCACAACACGCTGCAGAGCACGGCGCTGGTGCATGAAGCGTATCTCCGGCTGGCCGGCAGCTCGGTCCGCTGGGAAGACCGGGTTCATTTTTTTGCCGTGGCGGCCCAGCTCATGCGCCGCATCCTCGTGGATTATTCGCGCCGCAAGCATGCGCGGAAGCGGGGCGGCGATTCCGTGACGTTGCTGCTCGACGACAACATCGCAGTGGCCCCGGAGCGCGAGCTTGACCTGATCGCCCTCGACGATGCCTTGAACTTGCTGGCGGAAATGGATGAAAGGCAGGCGCGGCTGGTCGAACTGCGGTTTTTCGCGGGGCTTTCCATCGAGGAGACGGCGCATGCCCTCGAGGTCTCGCCGGCCACGGTGAAGCGCGAGTGGGCAACGGCAAAGCTATGGCTGCTCCAGCAAATTCGCCGCGGCACTCCGGCATGACCTCGGAGCGCTGGGACCGGATCAAATCCGCGCTCTCGGTCGCCCTGGACACGGATCCTGGCCAAATGTCTTCCTGCCTTGATAACGTGTGCGCGGGCGACGCGGATTTGCGCCGCGAAGTGGAGAGTCTCCTGGCCTTGAAAGACGATCCCGACCTGGCGCTGCTTGAGTCCGCGGCCGTTTCGCTGGTGACGGATGGCGCGGCCGCAACGCACTCGTCCTGGATCGGGCGGCGCGTCGGCCCCTACGAGATTGTCGAGGAAATCGGCAGCGGCGGAATGGGCGAGGTGTACCGCGCCGTTCGCGCCGACGACGCATTCCGAAAGGAAGTCGCCGTCAAGCTGGTCCGGATCGACTCCAATTCGGAGTTTGTGGTTACGCGATTCAAGAGCGAGCGTCAGGTGCTGGCAACGCTGGAGCATCCCAACATCGCCCGTCTGCTCGACGGCGGCAGCACCGAAGAGGGCATTCCCTATTTCGCCATGGAGCTGGTCGAAGGCGAGCCGCTCCATGAGTACTGCGACAGCCACAAGCTCGACACCACCGCCCGGCTTCGTCTGTTTCTCGAGATCTGTTCCGCCGTGCAGTATGCGCATCAGCGCCTCATCGTTCATCGCGACCTCAAGCCGGGCAACATTCTCGTCACCGCCGACGGCACACCCAAGCTGCTCGATTTTGGAATCGCGAAGATTCTCGACGCCGCGCCTGTGTCCGGCGAGTCCACCACCACCGTGTTCCGCTTCCTGACTCCGGAGTATGCCAGCCCCGAGCAGGTGCGCGGTGAGGCGGTAACCACGGCCAGCGACGTTTACTCGCTCGGCCTCCTGCTCTACGAGATGCTCACCGGGCATCGCCCCTATCGTGCTGCGCGGGACGCCCCCCACGAGATGGCGCGGGCCATCTGCGAGACTGCTCCGGAGAAGCCCAGCACTATCGTGCTGCGTGCCGAACCACGCCCGAAGAGCCGCTCCGGGCCGGAGATCACGCCCGCCGCGGTCAGCGCAGTCCGCGACGATACGCCGGAAAAGCTGAGCCGGCGGCTGCGTGGCGATCTCGACAACATCGTGCTCAACGCGTTGCGCAAGGAGCCGGAGCGGCGCTACGCATCCGTCGAGCAGATGGCAACCGATATCTGCCGCCATCTCGGGCATCTTCCGGTGTCGGCCACCCGCGACACCCTGCGCTACCGCGTGTCGAAATTCATCGCGAGGAACAGGACCGGCGTCGCCGCGGCCGCATTTATCGCCGTCGCTGTGCTCAGCGGCACGGCAATCTCCCTGTACGAGGCTTACCGCGCGCGCCAGAACGAACTGCGCGCCGAGCGGCGCTTCAACGACGTCCGCGCCCTGGCCCATTCGCTTTTGTTCGACATCCACGATGCCATTCGCAACCTGCCCGGCTCGACCCCGGCGCGAAAGCTCATCGTCGAACGCGCTCTGGAGTATCTGGACAGTCTGGATGCGGAAACAGGAGCAGACCCGTCCCTGCAGCGTGAACTGGCGACCGCTTACGAGCGAGTCGGCGAAGTACAAGGCGAATATCTTCACACAAGCCTGGGCGACACCGAAAGCGCACTTCGCAGTTTCGAGAAGGCGCTCGCACTGCGCCAGGGCCTGGCTGCATCCGGATCCGCGGGTTGGGAGGACCGGCTGGCCCTGGCCAGATCCCACCGTCTCGTCGCCGGCCAGATGCGGTCCACGGGGGACATGCAAGACGCCTTTCAGAACATTCAGGCAGCGGTTTCACTTGGCGAGAGCCTGAACGTCGCCCGTCCCCGGGACAAGCAGATCCTGAGCGAGCTGGGATTTGACTATGAGATTCGCGGGATGATCCAGGAACGAAGCGGTAGCCAGGCAGCCGGACTGGGGGACTCCGCGGGCGCGCTGGAGAGCGATCGCAAGGCGATGGAGATCGACAAGGCCATGTTGCAACTCGATCCGGCGGACGACAGCGCCCTGCACGCGCTGGGCGTGGATGAAATCCATTACGCTCACGTACTCGATATGTCGGATTCGACGAGGAGACCGGAATGTTTGCGGTATTTCCAGCATGCGCTCGAAATAGCCAGGCAACTGAATGAGCGTTCGCCTTCGATTGATCACGGACGATCGGTGGCCAATGCCTACAGCTATATCGGAATGTGGTACGACGGCGGGCGCGACCACGTACACAGCCTCGAGAATCAGCAAGCGGCATTGAATGTCGATCGGGATTTGCTTGCAAGAGATCCTCAAAATGCCATGCTCAAACAATCGCTTGCGATCGATTATGCCAATACAGGCGAGTCGCTCGGGTTCTTGGGCAGGAAAAGCGAGAGCGAGGCATCGGTGAATCAGTCGATCGGGATCTTGCAATCGCTGGTGCGCGGCAGCCCGCAGAACACATCGCAATTGGGCTTGTTGGCCGCGGCGTTTGTCCTGCGCGCGGACAACTATCTCGTCCTGAAGAATCCCGGCGCAGCGCTCAGCGACGATGCGATGGCCATTGGAATTTATCGCGATCTGCTCGCGAAAAACCCCGACAACACGACGGCCCGGATGCGGCTGTTTTCGTCCCGGGTCTCCGCGGCCCGCATCGAAATCCAACTGGGGATGACCGAGCCAACTGCCGATCTCGAGAACGCGTTCTCCGACGCCAGGCCGTTGCTTTCCGCCGGCGACGCTTCCCGGTTGCCGCCTTATCCAGCCGCCGTCGCCTATTCGTTGCTTGGCCAGATCGAAGCCGGAGCAGCGCGGAAAGCCGTTCAAAGTGCAAGGAAGTCCCATCGGGAATCGGCACTTCATTGGTATGAGCAAAGCCTGAGCACGTTGAAGCAACTCAAAAAGCCGCCGAGTGAAACCGACCTGATTGAATTCGGCTCCCTCAATGCCGATTTCCTGGCGAAGCAAATCGCTCAGTGCAGGGCGGCTCCTGTCCAGGCAACCCGGTGAGGCGCAGCAGCGGAGCCGGCGATGCCTGAAAGGCCACAGCAACTCGGGGATTGCCGTAGACTGAACCTTACCCCCGGAGACCCCTGCTTTTGATTTTCAATACCTTCGCCTACTACCTGGGTTTTCTTATTCCTTCGGCGGCGCTCTACCGCATCGCTCCCGCGCGACTGCGGGCCTGGGTCATCGTGCTCTTCGGCAGCAGCTTCTTCCTCTATTTCGCATATGAAATGGCCGGTGTCCGGGGAGCTGCCTGCCTTTTCATCTTTGTTTGGGAATCGCTGACCAGCCGCCTCTACCGGCCGGCGTCGCGGTGGTGCCTGCTCGGCATGGCGCAGAGCCTTTTGCTGCTCGGTGTTTTCAAATATTGGAACTTCTTCACCGGCCTCGTCTTCCTGCACCGGGCAAACCCCGCGCGATGGCCGGGCGCGTTTCTTCCCCTCGGCATTTCGTTCTTTACGTTCGAGTTTTATCACTATGCCTGGGACCGCCGTGCGGGAAAGACCGAAGCCGGCTCGCTGAGCGAATATCTCGCCTTCATCCTCTTCTTTCCCACCATGGTGGCCGGTCCCATCAAGCGCTATCAGGATTTCCTGCCCAAACTGCGCGCCCATCCCGTCGAGGCCAATCGCGACTGGGAACGCGGAGTGACTCGCATCCTGTCCGGCCTGGTAAAAAAGTTCGCCATAGCCGACTTGCTGACCGCCTGGACAAATCACCTGAATGCTCACGACATCCTGCTCGCGGACCGCCGCATCCTGCCGCTCTGGCTGCTCGCCTATGGCATAAAAATCTATGCCGACTTCTCCGGTTACTCCGATATCGCCATCGGCTCCGCGCGCCTGTTCGGCATTCGCGTCCCCGAAAACTTCAACTGGCCCTATGGTCGCCGCAACATCACGCGATTCTGGGAGTGCTGGCACATCTCGCTCACGCGCTGGCTCATCGACTACATCTACATTCCGCTGGGCGGATCGCGCGTCGCTCCGCTGCGCGTGTACGCCAACATCCTCGTCGTCTTTCTGTTAAGCGGGCTGTGGCATGGCGCAGGCCTTCACTTCGTGGCCTGGGGGCTTTGGCACGGCCTGCTGCTGTGTGGCCATCGCCTGTGGCGTCGCCTGCGCGGCGCCCCCAGCCCGCACCCGCTGGCGGCGTACTCGAGCAGTGCGCTCACTTTCGTCCTGGCCAATGCCGGCTGGGCGTTCTTCTGTATGGATTTGCACACTGCTATGCTCTTCTTCAGGAGGCTGCTGATCGGCTGATGCTACCAACCTTGCGCGCCTTCTTCGAATATCTGGGCGGGGAACGCGACGATGCGCCGTTGCTTCATTCCGCCCGTTCCCGCATGCTCCTCCGCTGCGCGGTCTGGATCGCGTTCATCGTCCTCATTTACTTCTTCTCCGGACAGTCTTCCAAATTCATCTACATCGACTTTTGAGCTGAACCCATGATCTCCCGCCCCCTGCAGCCAACCGTGCTCGCCGCCATTCTCTTCTTGCTCACGGCAAACCTGCTCCTGGCGGCATGGAGCCATCGGTTTCCCTATTACCGCAGGCTCGATGAAATCCGCAAGGCGCAGGACCCGAATCTGCTGTTCGTCGGAAACTCCCTGCTCGACGGCAACGTGGACGCTCCCGCAATCGAAGAGGCAGCCGCGCGCCATGGAGTCCATCTGGTTCCGTTGAACGCCGCCCTGGGCGCCACGCAACCGCCGGAGCACCTGCTGCTTTTCGACTACAGCAATCGCTGCCATCCCGGCATGCGCCTTCTGGTGCTCGGCATTTACGATTTCCAGCTCTCCGGGTCCGATGCGGCACGCCCTGCCGACCTCATCGGCAACCGCGTGCTCGCTGTCGATCGCCGCTTCTCCTTCTCCGAAATCGCATCGGTATACCGCTTCGACCCGCTCCAGCAGGCGGAATTCGGGAGCATGCGCATCTTGCCGCTGCTCGCCTACCGCACCAACGCCTGGAAATACACCGAGTTGCTGCGCCGCAGGATGGAGGCCATGGGCATGCCCCGGGAGGCTTCCAACAGGATGGGCCGGGTCAAGGACTTCGATGTGCTCGAGGCTGCCTCCGTCGAATCGTTCGACGCCCAGGCACGCGCCTTCCTTGCGCATCCGGCATTCAATGCCAGCTACAAAACCCTGTTCGGCGAAGCCGCGCGTTCGGGCATGAAATCCGTGATTCTCGTCATGCCCATGTCGCCCTCTCATCGCCGGGAATTCTATGCGCGGCCTGCCTGGACTCAATACCTGCGGGCCGTGGAAATCCTGGCGAAGGACCAGGGAATCCGTTGCATTGACGCCAGCGACTGGATGCCTGCCGAATCCGATTTCGCCGATCACCTGCACATGTCGAAAGAGGCTGCAAGCAGATTCTCCGCGCGGCTCGGTGGCGAGCTGGCCTTGGACCGCTGAGCGAATTCGTCGGCGCTCCGGGATCGACCAGGTGACGATCTGATACTCGTCCCCGAACTCGCTATCGACGCGCGAAGCGCCCAACCCATCGATGCGGATGCCTTCGGCGCTCCTGGCCGCCATCTCCCCGAGGCGACGGCCAACTCCCCTGTTTCCATGTCCATTGGCGCAGGGGTAACTTCGGTAATGTCTCTCTATCTACTAAAGTTGTATACACTTGAGCGCACACCCTCATGACGGCGCTCCACAGTGCCGTCACGGATAGTGGATTCGAGACTCTCTGCGGCGATTTCGTTCGGGCGCACAGCGAAACCGGACCCTCGCTGAACCGCCCGGTGAACCGGTTCGACAAACAGCCAGTTTGTCTGCCTGCAAGACGCGACGGAAAGGAGGGCTGCCCGATGGGTTGGTTCAGCGATCCACGCTACCTTCTCTCCGGAGCGATCATCGCGCCGATGGTGATCATGGCCCTCGTTCACTACTCCGAAGTCATGGCGCGCTGGCGGCGCGCCCAGCGCGCCAACCTTGCGGCGGCCAAATTCGCCACCGAACAGACCTTCGTTTGCGTTTACGAGCGGATGGACATGAGCGTGCTCTGCCACCCGGCAGACAAGATGGCGCCGATGTCGCCATTCCGGGATATCGACTCCGATCCGGCCTTCCTGCGGGCGATCGAAGAGGCCGCGGATCGCGCCATTGCCCGATACGGCCTGGAGCGCATCGATCTGCCCCGGGAAGTGGGGACATTCTAGATCTTTCGCGGTAGCCCTCGTTCTGCTTTGCGATGCACATGTCGCTCCGGGTAATTCTTCGGTTCCCTTCTCTTCCCTTCGTCGGTCTGGATTTACACTAATCACTCAGGAGCGGGTCGGCAATCATGGATAAATTTGTCATTCGCGGCGGCAATCCGCTGGTCGGTACAGTGCGCGTCTCCGGCGCGAAAAACTCGGCGCTCCCGTGCATGGCGGCGGCCATCCTGACCGGGGACGAGGTCACGCTCGAGAATATTCCCCAGGTGCGGGACATTGATACCGAGCGCAGGCTGCTGGAGTCGATGGGCGCGGAGGTGCAACTGGGTTATGGGCGCGCGCAGCATCGCACGACGATCAACTGCCGCACGCTCTCCGACCCCGTAGCCAAATACGAGATCGTCAAGACCATGCGCGCCAGCTCGCTGGTGCTGGGCCCGCTGGTGGCGCGCATGGGCCTTGCCCGCGTGGCCATGCCCGGAGGATGCGCCATCGGCGGGCGGCCCATCGACCTGCACATCAAGGGTCTGGAGAAAATGGGCGCCACACTCGTGCAGGAGCATGGCTACATCGAGGCACGCGCCGATCGCCTGGCAGGCGCGCATATCGTCTTCGACAAGATTACGGTGACAGGCACCGAGGACCTGCTGATGGCCGCCGTTCTCGCCGAGGGCGAGACGCTGATGGAAAACTGCGCCCGCGAGCCGGAGGTTGGCGACCTGGCCGGGCTGCTGAAGGCGATGGGCGCGAAGATCGAAGGCGCCGGGACTTCGACGATCAAGGTGCAGGGCGTAACGCGGCTGCACGGGGCCAAACACCGCATCAATCCCGACCGCATCGAGGCGGGGACGTTTCTGGTCGCCGGCGCGATCACCGGCGGCGACCTGATCGTGGCCAACTGCAACGCCTCGAATCTGGGCGCGGTGATCTCGAAGCTGGAAGAAGCGGGCGCGCGCGTCGACATTCTCGGTCACGACACGGTGCGTGTGCGCGCCGACAGTCAACTGCGCGCGGCCGATATCTCCACGGAGGAATACCCGGGCTTTCCCACCGACATGCAGGCGCAATACATGGCCCTGGCCACGCAGTCGGAAGGCGCGAGCCAGGTGAAGGAAAACATCTTCGAGAACCGCTTCATGCACGTCCAGGAACTGGTCCGCATGGGCGCCAACATCAAGGTGGAGGGACGTACGGCAACGGTGCGCGGGCCGGCCAGGCTCTCGGCTACGGCAGTGATGTGCTCGGACCTGCGCGCCTCGGCCTCGCTGGTGCTGGCGGCGCTGGTCGCCGACGGGGAGTCGATCCTCGACCGCGTTTACCACATGGACCGCGGCTACGAACGCATTGAGGAGAAGCTGCGCGGCGTGGGCGCGCAGATCCGGCGCATGGGCAACGTCTTTGCGGCCAGGGAAGAGCCTGCGATGGCGGAGTGAATACGGCTTGAACGGAATCTTCGGCGGGTAGGCGTGAAGGGTACGGGGTTGAGCCCGTACGCTGGTTGTTCGGAACGACTCGGACTTCAGCCACTTGGGACACTGGCCCGCCGCCGGTTCGGATTTGCGCGCCATTGCCGATACAATAGCGTTGACAGCTTTTCTCGTTGGAGGCGAAACAGAATGTACCCCGAATTGATGGTGGTTCCCATGCGCGAGGAGCTTGTGCGCGCCGGAATTGAAGAGACGCGCACCGCCGAGGAAGTGGAAGCGGCGATCCGGCGCCCAGGCACGACGATGGTCGTGGTGAACTCGATCTGCGGTTGCGCCGCCGGCCGGATGCGGCCGGGCGTGCGCCTGGCGCTGGCCAACACCGCCAACCCTCCGGACCACAAGATCACCGTCTTTGCCGGGCAGGACCGCGAGGCGACCGAGCAGGCGCGCGGCTACTTCGAGGGCAATCCGCCCAGCTCGCCGGCGGTGGCCCTTCTGCGCGACGGCAAACTCGTCTACCTGATGCAGCGCTACGTGATCGAGCAAGCCACCGCTCCGCAGATCGCGCAGGAGCTCATGCGCGCCTTCGACGAGCTGTGCGCAAAAACGGCGGCGTAGAGGCAGGCTTTTAGCTCTCAGCTTTCAGCCGCGATGCTTTCAGGAGAGCGTGCTCAATGCTGATCCGATCGCGGGTCGTCTTCGGCCTTGGGCAGCCGGTCGACCTCGTCTTTCTCCATGCGCGCCACCTTGATCATCGGCTTGCCGTGAATCGAGATCGCGAACGGTTTGCCATGCTCCGCGTCTTCAATGAGCTGATCGAGATTCGGCTGGGCGGCATCCACGTCGAGGGTACGCATGGTGGCGCGGCGCCACAGGCGGATCACCCCGCGGACAGGCGCAAAGATCCAGTGGTTCAAAGCCGGAAAGCGCCGCCCCGGTGTGCTGTCTTCGCGTCTCGCGATGGGAACGCTCAAATCAATCGCCCTCTACAACAGACGAAACAGGTCGGCCAACAGCTCAACGTGTGATCGTTGCATCGCTGGTTGCCGCCGGGCCGGCCGCAAGCGCCCGCTGCACCTTGCTGTGCCTGCGGCTGTAGCCAAAGTAAATGAACAGCCCGAAGACGAGCCAACTGCTGAAGCCGATCCAGGCCGGCGCGTCGAGCGAAAACATGAGCGCCAAAGAAACCACCATGCCGCAGATGGGAACCAGCGGAACCCATGGGGTGCGAAACGGCCGCGCCATCTCCGGGTGACGGACGCGCATCACCCACACGCCCAGGCTGACGATGGTGAATGCCAGCAGCGTGCCCAGGCTGACCAACTCGCCCAGAAGCGTGATGGGAAAAAAGGCCGCCAGCGCCGCGGCGAAGATGCCCACGACGATCGAAGTTTTGTAAGGCGTGCAGAAGCGCGGATGCAGCTTGCCCACCCAGGGCCACAGCAGCCCGTCGTGCGACATGGTGTAGAGCACGCGCGACTGGCCCAGCAGCATGACCAGCATGACCGAGGCAAGGCCGGCTATGGCGCCGAGATCGATGAGAATCACGCCCCAGTTGACGCCAATCGCGGCCGCGCCGTCGGCCACCGGAGCAGCCACGTTGAGCGTGGTGTAGGGCTTGATGCCGGTGAGCAGGCCGGCAACGAAGATGTAAAGGATGGTGCAGACGATCAGCGATCCCAGGATGCCGAAGGGCATGTCTTTCTGCGGATTTCGCGCTTCCTGCGCCGCGGTGGAGACAGCGTCGAATCCGATATAGGCGAAGAACACCACGCCCGCGCCGCGCATGATCCCCGACCATCCGAACTGCCCGAAGTGACCGGTGTTTTTGGGAATGAACGGATGCCAGTTGGCCTGCATGTGCTGCCAATGGCCGAAGGCGTAGATCGCCGCGAGGCCGACAAAGAACAGCACGATCGAGACCTTGATAATCACCGCCGTACTGGTAAAGTTGGCCGACTCGCGCACCCCGATGACCAGGATCGCGGTGATCGCCACGAGGGCCAGCATGGCGAAAATGTCGATCTGCGGTGTGAAAGTCTGTCCGAAGAGCTCGATCGTCGCCTTCGGCGTGGGGTTGAACGGGAGCCTGGCGCCGAAGAAGCTGAGGAGGCTGTTGACAAAGCCGCTCCAGCCCACGGCGACCGTAGCCGCGCCGAAGGCATATTCGAGCACCAGCGCCCAGCCGATGATCCACGCCACCAGTTCGCCCATCGTCGCGTAGCCGTAGGTATAGGCGCTGCCGGCAATCGGCATCATCGAGGCGAACTCGGCGTAGCACAAGCCCGCGAAGACGCAGCCGATGCCGGCGATCATGTACGAGATGATGATGGCCGGCCCGGCAAACTGCGCCGCCGCCACCCCGGTGAGCACGAAGATGCCCGCGCCGATGATCCCGCCGATGCCGATGGTGATCAGGTTGATCGGCCCCAGCGCGCGCTTCAGCGAGTGCTCATCGCATCGGTCGGCCTCGGCCAGAATGGTCTTGATCGGCTTGGTCGCAAAAAGCCTGCTCGCCATCACTTCCCTCCCCGATTCAGATGCAGGTTCGCCGCTTCGCCGGCGCAGGAATTCCTTGGTGGATTGCGACGCGGATTCGACATGAAACTGGAAGTTCCTCCTCAGGGAATGTGGACGGACTTGCAATCAGATCGTATGCGTCGTGCCTTCGTCAACCTCGCGCGGGGAGCGGCGCGACCAGAAAAGATAGACCGGAATGCCGAGCAGAACCAGCACCAGCCCGGGCCATGTGTACTGCGGCTTGTACCGCAATAATACGATACAGATCCAGGCGGCCATGACGATATAAAGCGCGGGCAACAGTGGATAACCGAGCGCTTTATAGGGCCGGGGCGCATCCCGCCGCCTGAAGCGCAGCACGAAGAGTCCGAGGATGGTGAGGATGTAAAAAACCAGCTCGGCAAAGATGATGTAGTCGAGCAATTGGCTGTAGGATCCGGAAAAGCAAAGCAGCGCCGCCCAGCAGGCCTGCACCATCAGCCCCGCAACCGGCGTATGGAACCGCCGGTGAAGCTTGCCAACGGACTTGAAGAAGAGCCCGTCGCGGCTCATCGCAAAGTAGACGCGCGCGCCCGCCAGTGAAAGCCCGTTGGCGCAGCCGAAGGTGGAGATGAGAATCGCCGCGGCCATGATGTACGCGCCGGCGGATTGAAAAATCTCGGCCAGCGCCGCCGTGCCCACCCGATCCTCCGCCGCATGCTGGATGCCGCGCGCAAGCACCGTCGTGCCGTTGGGGTCGCCGTGCATCGGCAGCACCAGAAGATAAGCCAGCGAAGCCAGGAAATACGTCGTCAGCACGAATCCCGTGCCCAGCACCAGCGATAGCGGAATGTTGCGGCGCGGGTTGCGCACTTCGCCCGCGGTGAAGGTGATGTTGTTCCACGAGTCGGCTGAGAAGAGCGAGCCTACCTGCACGGCGGCAACGATGACAAGAATATTGACCAGCACGATGGGTCCGCCAACGCCCACCTGCACCGGATGCATCGAGTGCCAGCCGGAGTTCTTCCAGAACTCGCTCCATCCAGCGCCGAAGTTCGCCGCCAGCGCGGTCGCGTTGCGGAAGAGCAGCCCCACGACAATGAGCCCCGCAAGCGAAAGCGCCTTGGCCGAGGTAAAGATGTTCTGGATGAGCGCGCCCAGCCTGAGGCCGAAGATGTTCACGATGCCGAGAACAAAGACGATCGCAACCGCGGTGAGGTTGGCTGTGTTGATGCCGATCTCCATATTGCCCAGCACCATGGGTCCGAGCGGAATGGCCGGCACGTGGGCAATGTGCCACAGCCAGTGCGTGGTGGAGATCGAAGGGAAAAAGACGCCGAGGAATTTGCCGAAAGCCACGCAGACGGCGGCGATGGTGCCCGTCTGGATGACCAGAAAGAGCGTCCAGCCGTAAAGAAAACCCCACAGCGGCCCCAGCGACTCGCGCAGGTAGACATACTGCCCGCCGGCTTTGGGCATCATGGCGGCGAGCTCGCCGTAGCTGAGCGCGCCGATCATGGTGAGGATCGCCGTCACCAGCCACGCGGCGAGATACAGCGCAGGAGAATCGGTTCCGCGGGCGATATCGGCATCGACCAGGAAAATGCCCGAGCCGATCATCGAGCCGGCCACAAGCGCCGTCGAGCTGAAGAGGCCAAGCCCCTGTACCAGGCGCGGGGTGGGGGCGGTTGACGTGGTTTCGAGGGTCGGGGAACTGCCGGAAATGGTCACTTGCAGAAGTTGTACCGGAAATTCGCGCGGATGTCTTCAAGTATTACGCTGGCTTCTCCATAGCAGCCGCTTTCCCGGTTCCGGGTACGCGGTGCACGGCCAGCCACACGATCAGCGCTGCGCCGACGATAGCCGAACAGCCGGCGGCGATCTGCGCGTTGGACATTCCCCACAGAATCTTGGGGTTGCGGCGGATAAATTCAACCAGAAAGCGAGCCAGTCCGGCCAGCACTAGATACTCGCCCAGGATCTCGCCGGTCGGCCGTGGTCTGGCTCCGCGCCGCCACAGCCACCAGCCGATCAGCAGGCCGGCGGCAAGCTCGTACAGCGGCGTGGGATGAACGCGGGCCAGCGTCGGGTCGACGCCATGGGGAAAGCTCATCCCCCAGGGCAAATTGGTCTCGATTCCGTAGCATCCGTCGCCGGCAAGAAAGCAGCCGATGCGCCCCAGACCGTAGCCGATGGCGGCAGCCGGCGCGGCCAGATCGAGGATTCGCACGGCTCCGATCTTCGCCAGCCTGCCCTGGATGACCAGCGCCGAGATGCCGAAAACCAGTCCGCCGAACCACGCGAAGCCGGCCGAATCCCACAGGACCCGCCAGCCCATCTCCTTGAACTCCCATGGGCTGTCGACGACGTGCCACAGCTTCGCGCCCACGATTCCCGCGACCACGGCAATGGCGACCATGCCCACGGCATCGGCTTCGATATGCCAGCGTCGGAAGTTGCGATCGACGACAAATGCGGCGGCGACAGAAGCCACCCACAGCATGAGCCCGAAAGTGGGAAGGCTCAGATGCCAGATGTGGAGATAGGGAAACATTCCTCTACAAGTATAGACGCGCCAGGGACGGCGAAGGCAGAAGGGTGGCGGGCCAGTTTCAGCGAGAGGTTGACGCTCGGAATGATCTTGTGGCGCCCAGGTCAGGCCGAAAATGCGGCCATCCCATCCTTTCCGCTCGCTTGCGCGCGCGGAAAAGGATGGGCAACCTCTCTTAACGATGCGGCGCCTGACGGAAAAGCGCAAAACAACCGGAATTTTCACAGATACCGGTTTTTCCTGTTCCAAGCGATACTGTGTGCATGGCGACCGCAACGCAGCAGGGCCTCGAAGTCCTCTACTCCCGCCAACAAATCGCCAGCCGCGTGGCCGAAATGGGCGCGGAGATCACCCGCGACCTGAATGGCGAAAAACTGGTAATGGTCGGCGTCCTCAAGGGTGCGGCGATCTTCCTCTCGGACCTGGCGCGGGCTGTTGAAGTGGACACCACATTCGACTTTGTCGCGGTTTCCAGCTACGGCAAGGGCCAGCGTTCGTCAGGCGCGGTCAAGCTGATCAAGGACCTCGACGAGCCGATCGAAGGCAAGAACGTGCTTGTCGTCGAGGACATTCTCGATACCGGCCTTACGCTTGCCTTTCTGCGCAAGATCTTTCTCCAGCACCATCCCAAAACGCTGCGCATCGCCGCCCTGCTCGACAAGCCCTCCCGCCGCATCGAGCGGATCGAGGCCGATTATCTGGGCTTTTCCATTCCCAACCTGTTCGTCATCGGCTACGGCATGGACTACGCCGAGCGGTACAGGAACCTTGCCGACATCTGCCTGATGCCCGGCGGCGAACACGAATAGGGTCCGCCTCTCCGCATATTTTCCTTGCCCTGAAGGCGCCGCCATCGCCCTTCGGGCGAAACGGGCACATGGCGAGTGCCGTACGCGAGCATGAAACTCCCAATCAAGGCCGTATTGGCGGTTCTTTTGAGTGTCCTGCGTCCCCATGCCGCCGATTCCCCCGTCTCTGTCGATACCGCCGATGCGGACGCGCTCACGGCCGTGACTCGAGACATCTGCCATCGACAGGTCGTCATGCTGGGAGAAAGTGCCACGCACGGAGACGGTCATACGGAGTCCTTCAAGGTCGCGCTGATCGAAAGGCTTGTCAATGAATGCGGGTTCGATAGCGTCTTCTTCGAGGCGAGCCACTACGAATTCATCGACGTCGTCCGACGCCTTCGCGCAGGTCAGGCTGTTTCCGCGGAGCAGGTCTCCGCTGCGGTAGGTGGGCTGTGGAAGTCCGATCGCGAGTTTCAACCCCTTGCTCCGTTTCTGCTGGCAAAGGCTCGGGCCGGGCAAATTTCCCTCGGAGGCATCGACGATCAGTTGGGCCAAATGGGCCAGGATTACGCCAACGCGGCGATGGTCACCGAATTGACGGGTTTTCTTCCGCAAAAGCGGCGGCAAGAATGCAGTCTCGCGCTGCATCGCCGTATTTTTAGCGGCTACACCGAAGCTGCTCCCTACTCCGAATCGGATCGCATCCATCTGTCCTCGTGTCTCTCCGATATGCAACTGGCTGTCGCAGTAGACAGGACGACAAGCCTCGCCGACAGAGAGGAACGGCTGGAGATGATCTCTGCTATACGGCACTGGATCAGCCGGGACTTCACTCCCGACGCAGAACAAATTGTGCAACGGGACCGGTCGATGTTCCAGAACTTCGAGTGGCTGCGCCGGCAGCATCCCAGGCCGCACAAGGTGATCCTCTGGGCGGCGACGGTCCACATCGCAAAACAGGGTGACCCGACCTGGGCGGACCACACAGGCGAGAACTTCGGTTCGTGTGTGCACCGCAAATATGGCGCACAGGCCTTCTCTCTGGGTTTTGCGGCCCTTACCGGCTCTTACCGGCAGGGCGGACACAATGTCTACGAACTGCCCGAGGCGCCCTCGGATTCGCTGGAGGCGCGAGCCCTGCGAGAGAGCCAATCGGCCGCAGTCTATATTGCGCCGGAGCAGCTTGCCGGGATGGGAACATTGCCGGGAGCTGTTTTCCGGCACTCCTACCAGATGCTCAGATGGGCCGATTTTCTGGATGGCGTGGTGGTCTTTCGCGAGGAGCGGCCGCCAACCGCCAGCAGATGAGTTGACAGTTTACGTGAGCCTCACAATCAAAGCGTACCTTCATAACGGATTTCTGTGAAGGCTCAGCCGGAGATTCAGTATCCGGGCAGCTTTCATCGGGGGCTGAGGCCCCAGGAGCTTTTGGGGGCAATCATGTACGGCCGAACAGGCCGCGGAAGAACTCTCCAAGGGAGAGCTTTGTAACAGGGGACGACTTCAGAGGTTGCGGAAAAACTCGGTCCTCGGGCAGTTTTGAAAGGGCACGACTTCAGTCGTGCCGAAAAAGTTCCGTCTTCTTGATTTTTCCTCCGGGCTTCAGCCCGCCAAAAGACGGCTTCATCGGGTTTTTCCGCAACCTCTGAAGCCCGTACCCTTCAGGCTCCCTCACCAACCGGCGTTGGCACCGGTTGACGAATGAGAAGCGGGCGAATTCGAATGAAGCGAAGGATGGTGAGCCATGGGCGACGAACTTGAAGTTGAGATCGACGAACGGGAACTGCTTCGTGCGATGTACCGCGACTTCAATGCGCGCCACATCGACGCGGTGCTGGCGCGCATGCATCCGCATGTCGATTGGCCGAACGGAATGGAGGGCGGGCGCGTTCAGGGGCACGACGAGATTCGCGACTACTGGACGCGGCAATTCAGTCTCATCGATCCCCACGTCGAGCCGTTGCAGATCGAGCCCGACGACGAAGGCCGGATGGTGGTCGAGGTCCAGCAGGTTGTCCGCGATCTGGAAGGAAAAGTGATCCGCGATTCAATCGTCCATCACGCCTATCGCATCCGGGACGGCTTGATCGAGCGGATGGACATCGAATAGACAGGTGGGCCTGAAGCATTACCCCCGGGGGTCCGGAGCGAGTACTCCGGTAAGGAGCGAAGACCATTTCCGTCATACGGTTCCCCCAAAGGTGCGATTGGCCGGCGATACCGGGAGCATCTATACTCTTTTTCCGTAGTTTGGCCGGGTGCGCCCTGAGCGGCGTTCCCCGCTGAGGAGCAAGTTCGATGTCGGCAGTTACGCCCATTCGGGAAGTGGATCTGGAATTCGACCACGGCACATTCGATGCCGCGGCCTTCGCGTCGCAAACGCTGGCCAACTGGCAGTCTCTGGCAACCGTTATCGACCACACTCTGTTGAAGCCCGAAGCCACGCGCGAGCAGATCGAGAACCTGTGCGACGAAACCCTCCGCTATCGCTTCGCCTGCGCCATGGTGAACCCCATGTGGGTCTCAACCTCTGTGGGTTTGCTCAACGGCAGCGGCGTTCCCGTGGGAGCGGTGATCGGATTCCCGCTGGGCGCATCGCTCACCTCCACGATGCGCCATGAGGCCGCGTCGCTGCTCAAGCTGGGGGCGCGCGAGCTGGATATGGTCATCCCCATCGGCCAGCTCAAAAGCGGCAATCACCACGCGGTCCAGAACACCATCCACGCGGTGGCCGCCGTGGTGCACCACCACGGCGCTCTGCTCAAGGTGATCCTCGAAACCGCCCTGCTCAACGTGGAGGAAAAACTGCGTGGCGCCGAGATCGCCATCCAGGCCGGCGCCGACTTCATCAAGACCTCGACGGGCTTTGCCTCCGGCGGCGCAACGGTGGCCGACGTGGCGCTGATGCGCGGCGTGGCCGGGGGTCGCGCCGGCGTCAAGGCCTCCGGCGGCATCCGCACGCTGGCCGACGTGAAGGCCATGCTCGATGCCGGCGCCAACCGCATCGGCGCCTCGGCGAGCGTGGCGATTGTGCGGGAGCTGGGAGCAGAATAGCGATCAGGGATCAGGGATCAGGGGTCGTTGAAGGGCCCTCGGCCGCTGGTGAAGAACGATATCCGCTGAAACAGTGCGCTATGAAAGCGATCCGGTTAAGAACGAAGTTGTGCCTCGGGCTGGCGGTCGCGCTGTTCTGCCTGTTTCTGGTTGGCATTTCGCCTGCGGGTCAAAGTTACCTGATTGGCACGCCCTCCGAAGACCATTGGGTAAGGGACGACCAATACATGGGTGCCGGGTTGGCCCCTTATGTCTATTGCCTTGTCCCGAGTTTCGGGCTCTTCATCGCATCCGGCATTTTGCCCGTCTACGACTGGCGGAGGATCCGGCATCCCCATAAGTGACTGAAGGCCGAATGCCGACGGCCTTGCGCTGGCCGCTCACAATGAGTTTGCGAGCAGGGAGTCCGCCTGTTCCCTGTTCCCTGTTCCCTGTTCCCTGTTCCTTGACCCCTGACCCCTGATCCCTGATCCCTGATCCCTGCTTTATCATTCCCTTCTGAGCCCATGTCCTTGCACCCACCGTCGCGTGCCCACGAATCCGAGCTCGAGGGCGACTACCATCTGGTCGATCCCTCGCAGCCGGGCGTGCATCTCGACCCCGCCAACATTCGCGTCGAACCGGCCGACATCGCCTACATCACGCAGATGGCTGACGCGCTGAACACCACGCTCGATCTGCAAACCCTGCTCGTTCGCACATCGGAACTGGTGCGCACCGTCATCCACTACCGCATCTTCGCGATTCTGCTGCTCAACGACCGCACGCACGATCTGCGCATGCGTTTCCAGATCGGCCATTCCTCCGAAGCGCAGCGGATACGTGTTCCCATGGGCCGCGGTATCGTCGGCCAGGTGGCGCTCACGCGCCAGCCCATGCTGGTCAATGATGTCTCCAATTCGGAGCACTACATTTCGGTGAACCCCGACGTGCGCTCCGAGCTTTGCGTGCCCCTGATCGCCAGGAACAAGCTCATCGGGGTAATGGATATCGAGAGCGAGCAAATCGGCTACTTTCGCCCCGAGCATCTGCGGCTGCTCACCCTCACCGCGTCGCGCATTGCGCAGTCGATCGAAAACGCGCGTCTTTACGCGCGCGTCTCGCGCCAGGCCCAGACCCTGACGGTGTTGAACGAGATCGCCACCGAGTTGATCTCGATTCTCGATCTCGATGCGCTGCTCGATCGCATCGGGCACCTTCTGCGCCGGCTGATCGACTACCAGATGTTCACCATCGAGCTGCTCGACAGCAAGGGCGAGACGCTGATCACCCGCTACGCATGGCGCTTCGGCTATGCGCACGTGCCCTCGCGCCGCATTCCCATCACCAGCGGGCTGGTGGGGGCGGCGGTGCGGGAGTGGCGCACGATCAACGTGCCCGACGTGCGCAAGGACCCGCGCTATCTGCCTATGAATCCCGAGACCCGGTCCGAGCTGGTCGTGCCGCTGTTCTACAAGGGGCACATCATCGGCGTGCTCGATCTCGAACACACGCGCGCGGGCTTTTTCCATGAAGAGCACGAACGCATCCTCACCACGCTGGCCGCGCAGATCGCCATCGCCATCGAGAATGCGCGGCTCTATCAGGCCGTAAGCCGCCAGGAGCGGCAACTGGAGCTCGACATCGCCATGGCGCGCGAGGTGCAGTTGCGCCTGCTGCCGACGGCTCCTCCGGAACTGAAGAACGCCGAGATCGCCGTGCGCTTCTTGCCCGCGCGAACCATCGGCGGCGACCTCTACGACTTTGTCGACTACGGCCCAGGCCGCACCGCCATCGTGCTCGGCGACGTGAGCGGCAAGGCTGCGCCCGCCGCGCTTTTTGCCGCGCTGGCCAGCGGCATCATGCGCTCGGCGGCGCTGCAGCGGCCCGAACCGGCGCAGATGCTGGCCGTCCTCAACGACGCCGTCGGCGAGCGGCGCCTTGAATCGCAATATGTGACCATGTTGTTCTCCATCTGGAACGACGAGAGCCGCACGCTGCAGGTGGCAAACTCCGGCGCTGTGCAGCCTGTCCTTTGCCGTGGCGGCCAGTCAACCACCGTGCTCACCGAAGGCTTTCCGCTCGGACTCTTTCCCAATGTCGCCTACGACCAGTTCAACGAGCGCGTGGATTCCGGCGACGCCATCGTCTTCGTCTCCGACGGCATTCTCGACGCGCAGAACGCGCGCGAAGAGATGTACGGCTCGGAGCGCCTTGGAAAGGCGTTGTGCGGACAGGGCGGAAAGCCGGCGACCGAGATCGCCGATGCCATCCTCGCCGACGTGGCCGGTTTCCAGGGCGGGCAGGATCGCTTCGACGACGAGACGATTATTGTGCTCAGGGTCAGGTGAGGCGAGGGACTAGGGGACTGAGGGACGAAGGGACTAAGGCCGAGGGTCCAGGGTCCGGCGTCCAGCGTTTGCGGTGATGAGCTGGCGCTGAGAGCCAAAGGTTGAAAGCTAAAGGCTGAGAGCCAAAAGCTGCTGTGTTCCGTCTTCCCTATTCCTTAGTCCCGAGCCCCTTGGTCCCTCAGTTCCTCAGCCCCTTAGTCCCGTAGTCCCGTAGTCCCTTCGTCCCTTAGTCCCTTAGTCCCTTAGTCCCTTAGTCCCTTCGTCCCTTCGTCTCCCATTCGATACACTCAAGGAACACCCGCTTCGCGGAGCCGCAATTGCCCACTACGATTGAAGAACGCATCATCCGACCGGCGCGCAACGTCATGGGCAGCCTGCGCCTGCCCGGCGACAAATCCATCAGCCATCGTTACGCCCTGCTGGGCGGATTCGCCGAAGGCACTTCGCGATTCTCGAACTTCTCCACCGGCGCCGACTGCGCCTCGACGCTGGCCTGCATGGAAGCACTGGGAGCGAAGGTGCACACGCCCGAAAACGGCGTGGTGGAAGTGACCGGCGTGGGCGGCCGCGTTGTTCCTCGCACCATGCCGCTCGACTGCGGAAACTCCGGCTCGACGATGCGCATGATCGCCGGCCTGCTGGCCGCGCAGCAGGGCAGCTTCACGCTGATCGGCGATCCCTCGCTTTCGCGGCGGCCCATGGAGCGCATCCGCCAGCCGCTCGAGGCCATGGGCGCTCGCCTCGCGCTGACCGGGGGCCATGCCCCGATTCATCTCGAGGGAGCAACGCTCAAGCCCATCGATTACAGTACGCCCGTTCCCAGCGCGCAGGTGAAAACCTGCGTCCTGCTCGCCGGGCTGCAGACACCCGGCGAAACCACCGTGCGCGAGGCCGTGCGCACGCGCGACCACAGCGAGCTGGCGCTGCGGGCCTTCGGCGCGCGGCTCACGCGCAATCTGAATTCGGTTGCTATTGCCGGCCCGCAGCCGCTGCATGCGATCGAAGCCGCGGTGCCGGGCGACATCTCTTCCGCGGCATTCTTCATGTGCGCGGCGGCGCTTTTTCCTGGCTCCGGGCTGGTCTTCGATTCGCTCGGCCTCAATCCCACGCGCGCCGCGCTGCTCGATGTTCTTACCGAACTGGGCGCGCGCATCAGCGTGGTGCAGCTTGAAGAGAAGCATGCCGAGCTGGTCGGCATGGTGCAGGTCGCCGGATCTGCCGAGGGCTTGCGGTCGGCATCGATCGCCGGCCCGCTGGCCGCGCAGCTCATCGACGAGCTTCCGGTGCTGGCGGCGCTCGGCCCCTGCACGAGCGGCGGCATCCGCATTCGCGACGCCAAGGAACTGCGCGTGAAGGAGTCCGACCGCATCGCGCTGGTGGCGAAGAATCTGCGCGCCATGGGCGCCGAGGTCGAGGAATTCGACGATGGGCTCGACGTGCCCGGCGGACAGACGCTGCACGGCACAGAGATCGACTCGGCCGGCGATCATCGCATCGCCATGGCCTTCAGCGTGGCTGCGCTGAGAGCCGAGGGCGAGACGCTGATCCGCGGCGCGGAGTCCGCGGCGATCAGCTTTCCGGAGTTCTTCGACTTATTGGATCGGGTAGCGGAGAGATAGCTGCCGAAGTTGCCGATCCCACCCTATTCGCCCGCCAGGCCGGACGAATAGGATGGGGCGCCCGTTGGGATTGGACTACTGCGTCGGCGGCGGAGGAGCCATCGACGGCTCTGCGGTGTTGGGCGCTGGACCGACGCCGGGGACCACCGGGTTGGTTTTCACGACTCCAGCCGCAGCGTCGGGAAGATTGATTCCGTAGTGCTGCAAGGTCGTCGCCACGGTCTGGTAGAGGCCGGCGCGGTCCTTGGCGTAAGCGGCGTGCGCGGCGATCAGGTTATCTTCCGCGATGGCCAGCGCACGATCCTGCGCCAAAACGAGAGCCGTGGTTGAGGCGCCGAGCTTCAGCTTTTTCTGCTCGTCATCGAGACTTTGCTGCTCGAAGTCGCGTGCGGCCACATCGGCCTGCACCTGGGCGCGGTCGTTGGTGAGCGCAAACTGCGCATTCACCACCTGCATGCGAATCTGCGTGTAGAGCTGCTCGAGGTGCAGCTCGGCCTGGCGGTACTCCATGAGCGATCGCGCCTGCTCCGACTGCGCTTCTCGGTTGCGCAACGGGATCGACAGCGTGAAACCGACTCCCTTGTCGGGCGCGGAGCTGTCGAAGAGGTGTTGAAGCACCGAACCATAGCCGATCGACGGGTATGAGTTCGGCCCACATGCCTGTTCGGTGATGAAGTTCAGGCAAGACGGACTCTGCGCACCACCGAGCGCACTTGACCCGTAGAATCCGTAGGCATCGAGCGTGGGCAGCAGCGCGTTACGCGCGCCCTTCAGCGTGATTTCGTCATTGCGCAATGTCAGAACGGCTTGCTCCAGCTCCGGCCGCTGCTCGAAAGCGGTTTGAACGAGCTGTTCCACCGGCTCCTTCTCCTCGGGCAGTTCCTCCAGCGTCACGCGATCGGTAGGAATGACCGGCGCGGCGGAAAGCGCCGGGTCGTTCAAATTGCGAGCGATGGCCTGTTTGATGATCTGCTGCTGGTAGTTGAGCAGATTCTGCGAAGCGATGAGCGCCTGCTTGTCGGTGGAGACGGTCGACTCGGCGTTGATCACGTCCAGCGGCGCCATAGTGCCGATCTCCAGTTGCTTGCGATTGTCGGCCAGCAGCTTGGAGCTTTGCTGCAAAGCTCGATCCTTTGCCTGCACGTCCTCATAGGCCTGGACCAGACCCCAATAGATGGTCTCAACCTGGTTGACCGTGTACAGAATCTGTTGGCGAAACGAGGAGTTGGTGATCCGGCGGTCGTTGATCGCCTGGTACATGAAACGCTTGTTGATCCAGATCCCCGCGCCCTGCAGCAGATGCTGCGTCACCGTTGCCTTGAAAACGGAACTCAACTCCGGGCTGTAGACGTTGAACGGGCTGTCGGTGGTGATGCGCTGATTGGTAATCGAAGCCTGAAGCAAGGTGCCGGGGACAAAGCCCTGCGTATACGTCCAGTTGTATTGGTTGGTGTTCGTGGTCAACACGGATTTGCCACCGGAAAAGAGCGTGTTGACCTGGGGCGCGCTGGCCCGTTCCAACTGGATCGTTCCGCCGATCGTCGGGTCGAGTTGCTCCGGCAGCGGTCCCGCGCCGGCCGTGGTCAGCGTCAAGCCGTTCACGCCGGAGCCCGCACCGCCGGCGCCGCCCGTTGTTCCGCCCGGTCCACCGCCTGCGGTCAACGTTGACGCAGACCCACCTTGCGTATTGGTCACCAGACCGGACGGTGCGCCCAGCGGCGCCGCCCCGGTGCGCGTGCGCAGAATGTCGGTGTCGGCGATGTCAAGGTCATAGCGCGCGATGGCGATGTCGTAGTTGTTTTCGATTGCCAATGCGATGGCGTCGGAGAGGCTGAGATAGATTTTTCCGTCCTTGACCAAGTCATTAAGCCGCACCGAATTGGCAAAATTGGCTTTGCCGATGCTCGTGGGCCGATACCAGTTGATCGGGTCGCCCCAGCTCCTTGCATAGGCCCTGGAGAAGTCGCGCGCGCCCGGGCGAAGGCCGAGGGGCTGGGTCATTGCCGGCGCAGGCGCCGCCGGCAGTTCGGAAGCCTGCTTCTCCGGCGACTTGCTTCCCGCTCCCGGCACCGTGGCCGGTCCCGGCTGCGGCGCAGGCTGTTGCTGCGCGTATCCCGGCGGCACGCACGTCGCCAAGGTCACCATCACCGCGGCGAGCGCGCGCAGCCGCTCGCCGCAGCGCCCCTGCACAGCCCGCCGGCCGCGCGCCGGCTCAAACACACGTGTACCGTAAGAATGCATGATTCATCTCCACGAAGGTTTAAGGCATGTGGGGTGCCATTGTTTCAAGACGCCCGGAAGGCCCCCGCGGACGCAATTTTGTTGGTCCACAAGAGGCGAGGTCTGGCTGCCGGGACGATGGTCAAGTGTCCTCTTATCTGTTGATACGCGAGTCGGCCGGTGTTCGTTCCATGCAAATGCCCGTGCGCAGTTTCACGTTGACCGGAATGCGGAATTGGGCAGAAAGCTGAGTATAAATCAGCGCGCTGCAACGGCACGTGACGGTTGCGCGGTCAGTTACCCTGTTATCCAACCCGGTACCCATGGCGACTCACGATCCTTCCGCGGCGATTCTCCAGAACTGGCGGGTCACGCTGTCCTATGACGGCACAGACTATTGCGGCTGGCAGGTACAGCCGGGTGAGCCGACGATCCAGGGCGAGTTGCAGGCCGCGCTGGGGCGCGTGACCGGAGAGTCGCCGCTGCCTCAGGGATCGGGCCGCACGGATGCCGGAGTTCACGCCCTCGCGCAGGTGGCCAGCTTCGCTTTGCAGGCGCGCATTCCGCCGAAGAATCTGCTGCGCGCACTGAATCGCACCTTGCCGGATGCGATCCGGGTGCTGGACGCGCGCCATGCGCCCGACGGGTTTCACGCGCGCCACTCGGCGGTGGCCAAGTCGTACGAATACCGCGTGTTTCTCGAGCGGCCCGAAAGCCATCGAGACGAATCGGGATCGGCGGCAATTTGTCCGCCGTTTTTGGCGCGCTACGTCTACTCATCTCCGTGGCCGTTGAACTACGAAGCGCTCGCGCAATCGGCGCGTCTCTTCGTCGGCGAGCACGACTTCACCAGCTTTGCCGCCGTCGAACCGGATCTGGCCAGCCGCGCTCGCGAGGCGGAATGCGAAGACGAGCCGGCAACCGCGATCCGGACGATTTTTTCGTCGGCGTGGGAGCGGCGCAGGCTCGAAGGAAACCACACCCTCGTTTACCGCGTGCGCGGCAACGGCTTTCTGCATCACATGGTGCGCAATCTGGTGGGAACGATGATCGACGTCGGACGCGGATACCGCGGGCCCGACGAAATCCCGGCCATCTTCGCCGCGCGCACCCGTTCGGCGGCGGGGCCCACCGCGCCGGCGCGGGGGCTGTTCCTGCATTCGGTGGAGTACCGCGACGACGAGGCTGTCATTCAACAGTGGAATTGATTCCGGACCGAAAAAAGTCTATATTCAGACCATCAGCCGGAGGACTCCAGGATGCGCTTTTCAACCCAGATCAAGCCCATCAGCTACATCAAGTCGCACGCGGCCGAAGTGCTCGAGCGGCTCAACGAAGAACGGGAGCCCATTGTGATCACCCAGAACGGCGAAGCCAAAGCGGTGCTTTTGGACGTGCGTACCTACGAACAGTCGCAGGAGACCATGGCGCTGCTCCAAATCCTCGCCATTGGAAGACAACAGGTGGAATCGGGCCAGGTCTGTCCGCTGGCGGAAGCTGTCGAGAAGCTCCGTTCGCAACTGGGCGGAATCAAGTCGCGAGACAAGTCGCGAGAGGAGAAGCGAAGTTCTGCAGCTTGAGCGCGATGACCTGTCCCATCCGGATCACGAGTGCGGCTTGGAGGGATCTGGAGGAGATCTGCACCTGGATTGCGGACAACGACTCTCCGAAAAAAGCCACTCGCCTGCTGGACCGCCTGATGGAAACTGCGGAGAGTATTTCAAAATCACCGCATCGGGGGACGCGGCCGAGCGAGTTACCGGCAGGGCTCGAAGCGGAGTATCGGCAAGTGTTCTTCAAGCCGTACAGAGTGATTTATGAGGTCACAGGAATAGAAGTGGTCATTCACCTCATCGCTGATGGTCGACGCGATCTCAGGTCTTTGCTCATTCGGCGCCTCATCGGCGGCTAAGCGCACTCCATCTGCAACTCATATTCCCCCCTGCTACTCTCTGTACAGCAGCCATGGCGCTCTTCACGCAGAACTCGGCGTATGCGCTGGTAACCGCGCTGGCCGCTCAGCGGCCGGTGCACGCGGCATTTGCGTGGCTGCGCCGCAATGCCAGGAAGCTCATGGACTGGCAGATGGAGCTGGTGGCAATTCCGGCTCCTCCGTTCGGCGAGCAGGCGCGCTCGCAGTGGCTTGCGGCGCGCTTTGCCGAAGCTGGCCTGAGCGGCGTGCGCACCGATGACGCGGGAAATGTTCTGGCCACCCTGGCAGCGGCCAAACTGCCGCCGGAGAGCACGGGGCCCGTCGTGATCCTGTCGGCGCACATCGATACGGTCTTCCCCGCCGGAACTCCGCTGCGTCCCGTTTTGTCCGAGGTCGATGGTTTCTGCCGCCTGCAGGCTCCCGGAGCGAGCGACAACGCGACCGGCGTAGTGGGCCTGCTGGCCATCGCTCATGCACTGGTCCAGTCCAGAATGGAATTGCCGGCTCCGCTCGTTTTTCTGGGCAACGTCGGCGAGGAGGGCGAGGGCGACCTGCGCGGAATTCGCCATCTGTATGGGCAACGCACGCTGGCGGGACGTGTTGTTGCGCACATTGTGCTCGACGGCGCCGGCTGCGACTCGGCCGTGACGCAGGCCCTGGGCAGCCGCCGCTATCAGGTGACCATCTCCGGCCCGGGCGGCCACAGTTTCACCGACGCGGGCACGCCCAACCCCATCGCCGCGCTGGCCGCCGCCCTCGCTGTTCTCTCCCGTACCCCACTGCCCGACGAGCCCCGCACCACGCTCAACCTGGGCACCATCCATGGCGGCACCAGCGTGAACTCCATTCCCGAGAGCGTGACGGCGTCTATCGATTTTCGCTCCACGAGTGCGGAGCAACTGCTGCGTCTCGAAGCGGCGCTGCGCCGCGCCGTCGAAGAAGCGGTCGAACAATGCAATGCGATGGTCACCGCGACGGCGGCAAAATCGCGGGGACCCCTGACCTTCGGGATCGCAAAGATCGGCGACAGGCCAGCCGGAGCGCTGGCTGCGGACTCTCCGCTCCTCGAGGCGCTGCGTGCCGTCGATCGTCATATGAATCTCAAGACCGATCTGCGGCTCGGATCGACGGACGCGAATCTTCCGCTCTCCCTTGGAATCCCGGCGCTCTCGCTGGGCGCGGGCGGCGAGGGCGGCGGCGCGCACACGCAGGCCGAATGGTTCTCGTCCAGGGGTCGCGATGTCGGGTTGAAGCGCGTGCTGCTGCTCACGCTGGCCATGGTGGAGTGGGCCGCCGGACAGTGATTGCCGGTACAATTTCTTGCGCCAGGACTGCGACCGGGCGTAACTCCGGCACCTGGGTGCCTCATCCTTGCGGTGTTTTGTTTTTGCCGCAAGGGTGGGATGGATGAAATCGCACGGTCAGAGACCCGGCCAGAAATGGGCGGTTGTCACGCCCCTTTCGCCCGAGGTTGGCGAAAGGGCGGGACGACCCCCGCTTGCAGTCTGATGTTTTGTCTCCTGCCGCAACTGTTCGAAGCACTCTCTGCTACACTCCGCCCATGCGGGCCTTTCCCTCTTTTCTTGCGGCTTCCGTCGCCGGCGCATCGCTCATCTCCGCGGGTTTGGCGCAAAATGCGACTGCACCGCGCAACCCGACCCGAAAGGCGCCCGCATTGATCGCTGCGCCGGAAATGATTTACTTCAATGCCGTGATCTACACCGGCGAAGGCTTTGCCGAGGATGCGCCGAAAACGGTTCAGGCCATGGCCGTCGGCGGCGGCAAGGTGCTGGCGGTCGGGACCAATGACGAGGTGACAAGGCTCGCCGGGCCGCACACGCGGCTGCGCGATCTCGCCTCGGCCCATTCGGGCGCCTTCATCTTTCCGGGCTTCGACGACGCGCACGTACACCTGGGCAGTGCCGCCCGGACCCGGCTGAATGTCGACCTGACGGGCGTGAAATCGCTGCAAGAGATGCTCGTGAAGGTTGCCGCCTTTGCCAAGGAACAGCCGCCCGGCCACTGGCTGACCGGCGGCAATTGGGATCACACCTTGTGGCCGAATTGGACAAAGAAGGTGCTGCCCACACGGCAGGATCTGGACACTGTGACCGGAGACCATCCGGCATTCCTCGATCGCGTCGACGGCCACATCGCCATCGCCAATACCGCCGCTCTGAAAGCCGCGGGCATTACCGGCAGCACCAGGCCGCCGGAAGGCGGAGCCATCGACCTCGACGCCAACGGCGAACCGACCGGGATTCTCCGCGAGTCGGCGCAGGAGCTGGTCGAAAAGGTGATCCCGCC
>JASHQQ010000048.1 GCA_030039035.1 Acidobacteriaceae bacterium
CTGCACCTGGTGCAAATGATCCGCGACGAGAGCCATCGCTTCGCGGTCGGCTATCATCGCCAGCGCCGCGCCATGCGCGACCGCGACTCGGAACTGCTGAACATTCCAGGCGTGGGCGCGCAGACGCGCCAGCGCCTGATCACGCATTTCGGCAGCCTGCGCGACGTGCAGCAGGCCACGGCTGAGTCGCTGGCCGCGGTGGTGCCGCGCAAGACGGCGGAGGCGATCTGGAGACACTTTCACCTCAGTCCTGCCGAGCGCAATGGTGATTAAAATCGAATGCATCGAATGCCGATTCGCCATCACATTTTCGAGCCCGATTACATTACCGCGCACAAACACAGCTCAAATCATCGGGCAGAATTGGAACGCAGCGACCTTTGTGGATGTTTTTACTGCATGGCGATCTTTCCGCCGTCGGAAATCACAGAATGGATCGATGAGGGACTGACAGCGATTTGTCCCAAATGCCCAGTTGATTCAGTGACAGGTTCCGCGTCGGGCTATCCCATCACCAAGGAATTTCTGGAACAGATGCACTCCCATTGGTTTTTGACTTGGCAGCCAGACTTGGCCCCCGTGGATTGCAATCCAGGAATGCGATTTGCGTTTATTTCTTGTGGTCGAGGCAAATTGCACATACAATTTGCCTGTGGAGATCACCTGCGATCCGTTCAAGAACGAGCGGAATATCCGGGAGCGGGGACTCTCCTTCGATCGCGCGGCAGATTTCGATTTCTCAACGGCTGTTTACCTAACGGAGACGCGCAAAGGAGAACAACGCAGAGTAGCCGTCGGGTATTTGGACAAGAGGCTTCATGTCCTCTGCTACATCCCAAGAACGGATGGAATCCGCGTGATCAGTTTTCGCAAAGCGAATCGACAGGAGGCAAGGCGCTATGGCAAGCCGAAGACGATTGACTGACAAGGAAGGCGAGGTTCGGGAGCTGAATGCAAGGGACCTCGCCGCGGCGGTTCCATTCTCGGCGCTGCCGGAGGCGGAGCGCGAGATGCTCTCCTCGCTGCGTCGTCGCGGTCCGCAGAAATCGCCGCGCAAGATCCCCGTCTCAATCCGGTTGTCGCCGGAAGTGGCCGAAGGGCTTCGCGCAACCGGCGCAGGCTGGCAGCGCAAAGCCGACGAAGCGCTTCGGTCCTGGCTGCGGAGAAACGGCTCGGGACCGCGGAAATCCGCCGCGGCCTCATCTCGTTCGCGGCACAGGTCTGCGGCCTAAACCGCACCGGCGGCGGAGCCGTCGAACTTGGAAAGGCGACACAGCCCGATCCAGCTCGATGGTACGATGATTCCCATGGAGGGATCGATGAAACTCCCGTCCCTGCTGCTTCTTCCCTTCGCCGCGACGCTCGCGCTTGCCCAGCAAGCCCCTGACACGGCTCGTCCAGCGTATGACGGCTCCGCCTCGCCCGACGCGGTCAAGCAGATCTACATCGACCAGGATTGCCGCATCCTGCCCGGCGGAAACCCGATCCTCCCCGGCAAGAGGGACAAGCCCTTCAGCGATCCGGTCATCTGCCATCTCGAGAGCATTGCCAACTCCAGTCACATGGAAGAGAAGATCGTCGGCAACGAGCTCTATCGCAGCCGCGTCTACATTGCCGAGCAGCAGTTCGTTCTGCAGAACATTTCCGATGGCGAAGCAAAGTTCATCGTCGAGGTCCCGATCAACTCCGACTGGGTGATCGACTCCGATCCGCAGCCGGCGAGCACGGAAGGCGATGTTGCCGTCTTTCCCGTCTACGCCCAGCCCGGCGAGATCGTGCGCCTCCACGTGGGCATGCGCCATGCGCAACCCTTGAAGACCAAGACGATCAAGGATTGAACGGCGGGGTTGCGGGCCGCGAAGAGTCAGAGATTGCGAAGGCCGAGCGCGTCTCGTCCCGCCAGCGAGCGGTGCGTGCCGTGGTACGCTCACATCACCGCATGAGCCAGCTCTCGGCCATTCCCAAGCAGCAAGCCTCCGCCGACCTGCCGCGCGTGCTGGGCGCGAGCCAGGCGACGGCGATCGTGGTAGGAACCATCATCGGCAGCGGCATTTTTCTTGTGCCCAAGGAGATGATGCGCGATGTGGGTTCCTCCGCGCTGGTTTACCTGGCGTGGATCGTCGGCGGCCTGCTGTCGCTTTTCGGAGCAATGACGTACGCCGAGCTGGGCGCGATGATGCCTTTCGCCGGCGGCGAATATGTCTATCTGCGCGGCGCCTACGGCGACACCACCGCGTTCCTTTACATGTGGACGTGGTTTGCCGTGGCCAAGCCGGCGTCGATCGCCGCGGTGACGGCGGGGCTGGCGCGCACATTGGGCGTCTTTGCGGCGTTCCACTGGCTCGGCGACAGCGTCTTCGGCAGCCTTCCACTGCTGTGGTCGCAGGTTTTTGCCATCGGCGTCACCTGGCTCATTACCGGGCTGAATTATCTGGGCATCAAGAAGGCCGGAGATTTCCAGCTCGTCTTCACGATTCTGAAAGCGGTTTTGATTCTGATTGTCGCAGTCTTCTGTTTCGCCTCGGTGAGGGGAACGTGGAGCAACTTCACCACATCGCTTTCCGGCGCGACCGGCGGCGTGGGCGGATTTATGGCGGCGCTGATTGCCACGTTGTGGGCCTACGACGGATGGAACGACCTGACGATGGTGGCCGGTGAAGTGAAGAGGCCGGGGCGCAGTTTGCCCATCGCGCTGATCGGCGGGCTCGTCATCGTGGGCGCGCTTTTTATGGCGACGAACGCAGCCATCCAGTACATTCTGCCGGCGGCGAAGATTGCCGCCAGCGATCAACCGGCCGTCGCGGCTCTCTCGGTCGTTGCCGGGCATCGCGGCGCGGGGCTGGTGGCCGCGGCGATGGCTTTGAGCATCTTCGTCGCTCTCAACGGGACGGTGATGTCCGGCGCGCGCATTCCCTTCGCCGCCGCGCGCGACGGCCTCTTCTTTCGCGGCTTCGCGCACATTCATCCGCGTTTTCAGTCGCCGTCGACTTCGCTGGTCGCGCAGGCACTGCTTTCCACCATCCTGCTGGTTTTTCTCAGTGAGTTCCAGCAGTTCTTCGAGCTTGCCATCTTTGCCGAATGGCTCTTCTATATGCTGACTGCGACTACCGTCTTCTTCTACCGCCGGCGCCGCCCCGACGCCGAGCGGCCTTATCGCGTGTGGGGATATCCGGTGCTGCCGGCGCTCTTTGTGGGGTGCGCCGCTGCGGTGCTGGTATCGAGCTATTCGAGCAATCTGAAAGGATCGCTGCTCGGCACAGGGCTCATTCTGATCGGGCTGCCGGTGATGTGGATTGTCCGGCGGCGGAATGCGACCTCGACGCTGAGAAGCAATTAGATCGGCGCGCGTTCCATCGAAGTGATGAAATGGATTCCCTGCACCCGCGCACCCATAAGCCGATCATCGTTGGTGATGAACAAATCGCATCCCGCCACCGCTGCTGTTGCCAGTTGAATCGCGTCCGGCGCCTTGATGGCGCGATCGAGGCGAATGCGCGCGTACTTTTCGCCGGCTGGCTCATCGAATGACAGCATTCTCACACTCGGACCGCGAAAGACCTTCCGATATCGATCGGCTAGCGCAACGTCGTTGGCTTCCAGAGGTTTGACGAGCAGTTCACCGAGCGTCAGCGTCGAGGTCAGCACGTCGTCACCGCGCATCGACAATTCGCTGAAGATATTCGCCGCCCGCTTTCCTCGTGGACCGGAGTCTTCAACGAGGTAGATGAACACATTTGTATCGAGAAATATCCTGCTCATTCCCAGCCCTCTCGCAGTCGCCGCACATAGTTATCGGGGTCCTCGTCGTTGGCGAGGTGCGCACCGGCCAAGCGCAGGTCGAGCAGGTCCTGCAGGTGCCGGCGGGACGTCGCGGGGGACGGTATGTCAACAATGCGTGCGTTCGCAGTCCCCGGAACTGGAATTACAGGGTTCCGTTCCTTCATTGCTTTTTGGTACCGGTCTTTCGCCCATTCCAGTAGCGGAAGGTACTTCTCCGGGACCTCGCCTGGATCGGGGAAGATCTTTCCCATTCGGACGGGATGAACCTCGTCGCCGGGCTGCAGCAACCGGCGTGTGTGTTTGCCGGTGGCATAAAGCATCTTGTGCTTGGCCGGATTAGGGGCTTTGTTGGCGACACAGTGCTGCGAGGCGTGAACCTGGACGCCGGATCGCAGTTCGCCGGTAATGTTTTCCCGCGCAGCGCGATTCACGATCTCCTGGATCGTGAATTCCGGTCGGCCGGGTTGTTCCTTGTGCAGCAGTGCCGTGGCGAGGAAGACCTCCGCGGCGCAGGATATCTCAATGGTATGCACTGACGGACTCATCGCGTTTCCTCCCCAGTGGAACGCCCGCGGGCTTGACGCTTGTGGCCGAAATGGAAGCCGCCGCAGTCGGGGCAGCGATAAGTATTCAGGGTCTTTGTGTTGAGTCCGCATCCGCGCCGCCGAAAAAGCCGGATCGGGCGCTCCGCGTGAATGGCCTTGCTGTATCGGACTTTGCTGCGGCAACCAGAATCCCACTTGCAGAATCTACGCTCATCGCCATTCATCTCCGGATCTCCTCCCAGCCAATGTTGGAAGAATCGAAACATAGGCTTCCTAGATAGTGCTCCGAAAGCAGGAAAATGTCAACAATGTTGACATTGTTATTTATGATGTTTTCTGTCCAAGCCGGATCACCCCAACTTCGGCACCCGGCAGTCGACGCGCGGCATCTGTTGCCTATGCCCGACACAACTCCGCTCGACAACCCTATCTGGAGTGCGCTGCGCACCGAGCACGCGGCGCTGGCTCTCGGCGACGGACTAGCGCGGCGTTATCCAATCCAGATCGGGCCACTTGCAGGGATGCCGGACACTTCGGCTACGAGCTATGAGGCGTTGCGGGATCTAGCCGGGAAGGGCGGCATTGTTGGGCTCTTTCTTCAGGATCGGCCCGCTCCACCGTCGGGATGGACAATGCTGCGCGACGGCACCATGTACCAGATGATCTGCCTTGCGCCCGAACTGCCTGACCCTGCAGGCCTTGCTCCCGGAGCGGAGATTGTCCAGCTCACCGGCGCCGACGTTCCAGCCATGGTCGAGCTCGCCCGCCTCACCGAGCCGGGCCCATTCAACGACCGCACACCGGAGCTGGGCGCGTTCTTCGGTATCAAGCGGAATGGGCGCCTGGTCGCGATGGCCGGCGAACGGCTGCGACTCCCCGAGTTCGTTGAAGTGAGCGCGGTCTGCACACATCCGGAAGCGCGCGGACGCGGCTACGGCAGCGCGCTGACCGCGACCGTGGCCCGCCACATTTGCCGCAACAGCAGGACTCCGATCCTTCACCTTTTTGCGGCCAACCAGCCGGCTCTTCGCGTCTATTCCGGCCTCGGGTTCGCGGTGCGGCGGACTCTGGAGCTTGCCGTGATGCAAAACGAGCTCTGAGGGCCCGCATGCGGAGGGATTCCCGCCCTTGCGCCACCGCCGCGTGAAAATCAAGGGAAAACCGACAAGTTGTCAGGCGGCTCAGATGCCATCGCGAAACCGCTTTATCATGCTCGATGATGGGAATTGCTAGGACACGCATGAGCGCCAGCGAGCCGGTCCAGTGGTTACTGGGAACGGGCGCCGCGGTACTGGCGACGGTGATCCTGGACGTACCGGGCGCGAATTCCACCACGGCGGGGATGGTTTTTCTCCTCCTTGTGGTTTGCTCCGCCACGGTGGCCGGGCGGTGGCTTTCCCTGTACATCGCGGCCCTCTGCGCCGTCTCGTTCGATTATTTCTTTCTCCCTCCGCTGCACACGCTGGCCATCGCGGGAGCCCAGGAGTGGCTGGCTCTGCTCACGTTCGCCGCGAGCTGCGTGGTGGTGAGCCGCGTGGCCGAGCGCGCGCGCGGACAGGCTCGCCAGGCGGAGCAGCGACGCGAGGACGTGGAGCGGCTGTACGCCCTCAGCCAGGAGATGATGCTGCACGACGACGCGGCCGGTCTGATGCGGGACCTGCCGCACCTTGTGGATCGCATCTTTGCGCTCGACGGCACGATGCTCTATGTCCGTGACCACGACGAATATTTTTCCTCGGGAGCGGAGATGCCGGCGAGTGCCCGGGCGAGCCTGCGTGCGGCAAGCTTCATTCCCAGCGCCACCCTTGCGGCGACGGAGGGTTTCGCCGTCATCGACCTGACGCTGGGATTGCGATCGGTCGGAGCGCTGGGCTGGAGGCCGGCGTCGCGACTCTCGCGGGAGGTGGCGACCGCCGTCGGCGCTCAGGTTGCCATTGCGCTCACGCGCGCCATCGCCATCGAGGCATCGGCGCGGCTTGAAGCTTCGCGGGAGGGCGACCGGCTGCGCACCGCGCTGATCGATTCGCTGACCCACGAGTTGCGCACGCCGCTCACATCGATCCGCGCCGCGGCCACGACCCTGATTCAGGGCGAGGGGCTGGACGACGCGGGCAGGCGCGATCTTGCGGCGCTGATGGATGAAGAGGCCTCGCGCCTGGACAAGCTGATCGGCGAAGCCGTGGAGATGGCCGAGATCGACGCCAACGTGCTGCGCGTCCATCCTGTCCGGCTGCACCCGCGCGCGCTGCTCGAGCAGGTGGCGGAGGAATCGCAGGAGATTCTGGCCCGTCACCGGGTCGAGGTGTCGGTCGAGGGCGACGACAGACCGGCCTGGTTCGATCCGCACCTGCTTGGACGCGTCCTGCGCCATCTGCTCGAAAATGCGGCGCGTTACACTCCCGCGGGAAGCCATATCACGTTGCGCAGCCGGCGCGAGGGCGACCGGCTGGAGTTTCGCGTGGAAGACGACGGTCCGGGAATCGACACGCTCGACATGCCGCTGATCTTCGAGAAGTTCTATCGCGGCAAAAAGGGCGCCGCTGTGGGCAAGGGCACGGGTATGGGTCTGGCCATCGCGCGCGCCATTCTGGCCGCGCACGACGGCTCCATTGAGGCGGCCAGCACGCAGGGGAAGGGAAGCAGCTTCCGCTTCTGGGTGCCGCTGGTGGAAAAGGAGCCGGTCAACGCGGATTGAGCGGATTTCCGTTCGGAGCCGAATTCCTCGGGGAATCTCTGAACAGGTCGAGGAATTGAATGGGCAAGCTATAGCAAAACCAGAGATGCTGTGTACCGAAGCCAAGGCAATCAAGTCGCTGCGACCCCTGGGAGCGGCGACCTTGCAAGACAGAAAACAGGCCATAGCTTCTCTGGTTTTGCCGTAAACAGCTTGCCGAAAAAAGCCGAACACGAGAGAACATTGCGAGCGGAGAGCAGCAGCGCCTGAAGCTGCCACTGATTCTGTGCCGCCTACGGCCCGACTGAAAGTCGGGCCCTGCTACAAGACATCATTCCCACGGGGCTCTTCGTCCCAGTCACATGCGATTTCACACCGCTGTTTCGCGCTTTGCTCAGCCCATTCCAGCAGCCGTGCCGTCCGCCATGCGTCCAGCGGGGATACAGGAAGCGGCGCCTTGCCCAACAGGGCATCGCGGATGCCGGCATAGTAGAGGCGGTAATCGCCGGGAATAGGGCTGACCGGATGCGTCACCATACCTCCCTCCACATCCACGTGAAGAGAACCCCAGTTGGAGGGCGGCTCCTGCCCCCAGGGGCCTTCGGGGACTCGCACGACCTGGCTAAGCGCAGCCTCTTGCGGATCGAGCCCCTGTTTCACATAGTTGGCTTTGGTTCCGCGCAGCAGGTACCGTGGCCGGCCCGGCGCGGAGAGACAGTTCGAGCCGAGAGCGACGGAAAATCCGGGATAGCGCAGGCGAACGACAAACGAATCGTTCGCGCCTTCGCTGTCGCGCTCCCGCGTCACCTCGGCGCCGACGGCCTGTGGTTTGCCGAAAAGCAAAAGGGCCTGGTCGGCGAGGTGCGTTCCGATGTCGAGCAGCAGGCCGCCTCCGCGCGCCGGGTCTTCCTTCCACGCGCCGGTCTTCGGGATGGGCCTCCAGCGGTCGAAATACGACTCGAAGGCAACCAGCCGGCCCAGTTGCGCTTCCTGCAAGAGCCTTTGGACGGTCCTGAAATCGCCGTCCCAGCGGCGGTTGTGAAACGGAGCGAGGACCAGGTTGCGATCGGCGGCGACTCGCATCAGCTCCGCGATCTGCGCCGACGTGGTCGCCATGGGCTTGTCGACGACGACGTTTTTGCCGGCTTCGAGCGCGGCCTTTGCGGTCTCAAAATGGTTGCCGCTCGGAGTCGTGACGACGACGAGGCCGATCGATGGGTCCTCGAGGAATTTTTCCACGTTGCGACAGACGACGATATCGGGATATCGGGCCGAAGCTTTGTCGCCGCTGCGCTCGACGACCGCGGCCAGTTCCAGGCCATCGACCGAGGCGACAAGCGGCGCGTGAAAGACGCGTCCGCCCAACCCGAACCCCACCACGCCGACTCGAATCATCCGTTGCTCCTGAGATCGGTTCGAGGGTACGAGCCTGAGCCCGTACGCCGATTCGAATATTTTCGACCCGATCCATCCACTGCACAAGTCCACCTCACGCTTCGTGCGCCGTGGGCACGTGCGGTTGCGGCACCAGCTCGGTCAAGGCGATTCCGGAAAGGATGATCAGCGCGCCGATCGCCGGCCGCAGACCCAGCCGCTCGCCGGTGAAGAGAAACGACGTAATCCACGCGAAGACCGGCTCCAGCGTCAGGATCAGCGCGGTGTGCGTGGTGGGCAGAATCGACTGCGCCCAGCTCTGAATGGAGAAGGCAGCCGCAGTGGCCAACACCGCGGCGACGGCCAGGGCGACAACGACCCGCGGCGTCCAGGCAAGGTGCGGATGCTCGATGAGCGGCAGGCTGAGGGCCATGAAGATGGCGCAGAAGCCGACCTGAAGCAAGGCCAGCGGCTGAAAAGCGATGCGTGGCGAAGAGTGCCCCAGCGCGAGGCAGTGGAAGGCGAACGCAATCGAGCAGCCGAAGGTCAGGATGTCTCCAACGTTGATGGATCGCAGGTCGGGCAGCAAGCCCGCCAGCGTTCCCGGATCGGAAGCACTCGCCACAGGCGGCGCTGTCAACAGCAGGATACCGGCGAATGCCAGCGCTGCCCCGGTGAAGGCGTTCCAGCGCGGCGGCCGTGCTCGCGGCGGGCGCAGGCCAGGAACGACGGAGAACAACGGCACCAGAACCACGACCAATCCCGTAATGAACGCGGATTTTGACGGCGTGGTGCGGACCAGGCCCACGGTCTGGAACTGGTAGCCGGCAGCGAGGCAAAGTCCCACCAGCGCTCCGGCGCCGATGTGCCAGCGACGAATGCTTCGCCAGTAGCGATGGTAGGCCACGGCGAGCACCAGGAAGGCGAGCGTCATGCGCGTCAGGTTGAAGGCCGCGGGCGTCGCGTCGGCGAGCGCGCCCTTGATGACCACGAAGGTCGAGCCCCACACGGCGACCACAAAGGTCATCAGCAGATAGGCGCGCAGCTTCATTTGTCTGAATTATGGCAGGCGACGAGTGGTCACCCGGCGAGAAGTTACTGCGCCTTCATGTTCGCGACATAGACTTGCTGCCCGTTCACAAAGGTTTCAAGGACCTTTGTCGAAAGCAGTGCCGGCGGGGCGACATGATAGAGATCGCGATCGACAATCACGAAGTCCGCATCGTATCCGGGTTCCAGCTTGCCTTTGTGGTTCTCGGCAAACTCGGCCCAGGACGAGCCTTGCGTGTAGGCGGAGAGCGCCTGCCCGCGCGTGATCTTCTGCTCGGGGAAATAGGTCTTTGTCCCTGCTTCGTTCATCCTCGTGACGGCGGCGTAGAGGCCGCGGAAGGGCGAGATCGATTCGACGGGATAATCGGTGCCGAAGGCCAGCGGCACGCCCGCGTCGAGGAATGCCTTCCACGCATAGGAATATGCGGCGCGCTTCGGTCCGAGCCGCGCATCGGCCCAGTTCATGTCGGTGAGCAGGTGGCAGGGCTGCATGGAGGCGATGATGCCCAGTTCGCGAAAGCGCGGAATGTCGGCCGGGTCTACCACCTGCGCGTGCTCGATGCGGTTGCGTGTGCCGGGGCAGGCGCTTGCAAGCGCCTCGCCACCAGCGCGGCACCCGGCGGGAAGATTCTGCGCCGCCAATTCGAGCGCCTGCAGCGCCATTGCCACGCCTTTGTCGCCGATGGCATGAAAGCCAAGCTGGAAGCCGGCTTTGGCGCGCTCAATGGCCATCCGGTCAAGCTGATTCTGGTCGTACTGCGGCAGGCCGGTGTTGCCGGGATCGTCGGTGTAAGGTTCTTTCATCGCCGCGGTGCGCGAGCCGAGCGAGCCGTCCATAAAACCCTTGAGCATGGTCGTGTGCAACATGGGATCGTTCGCGGCGTGATGCGAGCGATTCTGCTCTTCTTGCCCGAGCGGCTCCTTGAATGGAATCCATTCGGCGA
>JASHQQ010000286.1 GCA_030039035.1 Acidobacteriaceae bacterium
GGCGAGCAATTGGCGGCCGGATTGTTGCATGAAACGGCTCCGCTGCGCTACAATCGTTACATGAAACGGAGGATTGCCGAAGTGACGGATCGTGTCCGCAAGCATCGCGAAGCATTGCGCGCGGCGGGGCTGAGGCCGGTCCAGTTGTGGCTGCCCGATTCCGCCTCGCCGGGCTTCCGCCGCAAATGCGAGCGGGAGTGCCGGTCTGTGGCCAACGATCGCCAGGAGACGGAGATTCTCGACTGGATCGAGAAGGCGGCCGACACGGAAGGCTGGTCGTGAGGCGCGGCGACCTGGTGCCTGTGGTTCTCGCCGGCGCTTACGGCAAGCCCAGACCGGCGCTCGTTATTCAGTCCGATCTCTTTGCGCTGCTTCCGTCGGTGACGGTCTTGCCGGTCACCAGCGAACTAAGGCCGATCGAGACGTTTCGGGTCGCTGTTGAGCCCAGCGAGACCAACGGCCTGCGCGCGCGATCGCAGGTGATGATCGACAAAGCGCACACGATTCCGCGCGACAAGGCCGGCGAGCCCTTTGGCCGGCTCGAAGCGCGGACGATGACGCAGGTGAATCGCGCGCTGGCGGTGTTTCTGGGGATGGGGTAACTGGCAGCTCTGCCGGAGCGAGACCATAAGTCATCCGTCATCCCCGGTCCCCAAAGGCGAGGGACCGGGGGCACCCTCAGTTGAAGTGTGGCTCCTAAGATCGTAGCCACCCGCCAAGAGAAACTATAAACCGTCGAAGGGCCTGTCGATCGATGGGAAATCATCTCGGCGCTTCCATCTGATCCAGCGCGGCCACCCGCCGCTCATGTATGTGAGCCTGTTCCAGATAGAATGTATGCTGCCTCGATCGGTGCATTTAGCGGGGCCGACTCAGAGATAAATGCAGCGGACAAGGCAGACAATCGAGCCGACGGGAACAGGTGCGAAGTTGGCAGCGAATCTGTCAAAGGTGGTTCTCGGTGTGATGCTTTTGTGCTGCTCAGGGTGCTTCGGCCACAAAATCGCGATTGAAAATGGATTCCGTCTCATAGAGAACAACGGCGCTCCAATGCTGGTCCCGACCAACGGCCAAAGCTCCGATCTAGGTAATTTCCAGACATCGACGCTTGTTCTTCCGCGTGGCTCCGCTGGCGCCAAGGATCAAATTAGCCACCAGTGCGCAATCAACGGTGAAGTCTTCTCTCTTCGTTCAGCGTCCCCCCTGGATTCGCGGGACTGGATTGTTCGGAGCCCGAGCATATCGGGGTGGAATGCGCTTGCCGGCGAAATAGACGTTGATTCGCAATGGAAGATCTTCACGCGCGGCCTCGCGCGCATGAATGAAAATGGCTGTTTCCGCTCGGGCCTCACCGTTCTCGAGATTCGAGCGGCAATTGCGCAAAGAATTCCATTGCCGGCGCATGAAGTCCCGTTGTTTTTCTATTCTGAGCTGCGGATGGGATTCATCGACCTGGCGCCCGGAATGGAGGTCAGGCTCCAGCAGATCCTGCCTCCAAGAGAGCCCATCGGCGCGCGATCGAAAGACGCGCTCGGAACCTGGGCTGCGAATGATTGGGAGGCGAACTATGAGGTTATCCCCCGCCCCGGCGAAGGTGTCCGGCTGAAACTTACACAAAAAGTTCAGAGGGTACCCGATGCAGGCTCGGGATCAGAATGGGAAGAGCTATTTTCGCTGTCACAGCGATTCGCTCAGACACCCGTATTGCGGCTTTTTCTGGAAGGAGTCAATGGAGAGCGTGAGGTTTCCAATGGCATCCTTATCGGCGCGTCCAACCAGGGACAACTCGCCGCGCTAACAGATCTCATCCACCAAGGTGATCCAGCGAAGTGCATCAATTACCCGGGCACTGTTTGCGTAGAGTTCCCTCGTGGCGCACCAAGCCTTTACTACACCATCTGGGTTAATGGGCAGCGGACTTCCTGCCTTTTTGGGTCTTCGCTTGCGGATCTCATGATGTCTCTACCTCGGCCAGAGCACATGATGGCGCTGAATTCGGTTCAGGTACTTCGACGACTGAATTTCGATCATTATGCGGAAATAGATTTCCCACGTACCGAGAGTGGCGCCACACAGCTACGTCTGCTTCCTGGAGACAGGGTTAGATGGGGGCACTGATCCCCCTGGATGCATATGGCTGGTGGCCCGGCCAAACTGTTAGCGATGTAAGTCGTCCCACGGCTGGGGTGCCCGGTCCGGGCTAGCTAAGGCGGATTCAACCACGCCTTCGTCCATATGTCCTCGCAAACGGGCAAGGCAGAAGCGGGGTGCTCCGGCTTATCGGTACGCCGGCGACTGCGTCGCCGCCGACTCGGCGCTCCTTCCCATGCCGTAGAATCACAGATGGGCCGGCGGCCAAGCTGCCCGAGCCGCGCGAGCGCCGATGAGCGAGCAGGAATCAGAAAGTTCCCACCAGCAGCAGCCGGTTTCGCCGGCGTGGACGAGGATCGAGCGGGCGCGGCATCCGCAGCGGCCGTATCCGATGGACTTTATCGAGAAGATCTTCACCGATTTCAGCGAGATTCACGGGGACCGCGCCTTTGGCGACGATGAGGCCGTGGCCTGCGGCATGGCGCGGCTGGCCGGGCACGAAGTGATGGTGATCGGCAACCGCAAGGGCGGCAGCACCAAGGAGCGGGTGCGGCGCAATTTCGGCATGCCGCATCCGGAGGGGTATCGCAAGGCGCTGCGCTCGATGAAAATTGCCGAGAAGTTTTCGCGGCCGGTGATCAGCTTCATCGACCTGCCCGGCGCGTACCCCGGCCTGGGCGCCGAAGAGCGCGGGCAGGCCGAGGCGATTGCGCGCAATCTGCGCGAGATGTCGCGGCTGCGCGTGCCGACGATTTCGGTGATCAGCGGCGAGGGCGGCTCGGGCGGCGCGCTGGCGCTGGCGGTGAGCGATCGCGTGCTGATCCTCGAGAATGCGCTGTATTTCGTCATCACGCCGGAGTCGTGCGCGGCGATCATGTGGCGCGACGCGGCGCACAAGCAACTCGCGGCGGAAGCCATGCGCATCTCAGCCCCTGAGGTGGCCGCGCTGGGCTGCGTGGACGAGATTGTCGCCGAGCCGGAGGGCGGGATTCACGTGGACCGCGAGACCGGGCTGGGAGTTTTGGGATCGGCGATCAAGAGGAATCTGGACGCGCTGATGGCGGAGCCCATTGATGCGCTGGTGGCGGCGCGGCAGGAGAAATTCCGCAATATTGCCCAGTGCTATACGGAAGGTTAGGTCTGGTGTACTTTTCGCTGGCTCGACAGGTCGATGGGCCTCCTGCACAGATGCCGGCAGCGGGTGGGTGCGCATGACCGGCGCCGCCCAAAGCCGCGGAGCGCGCCTGCGCTCCTATATCGAGTTTCTCTTCGCCTTTCTCATCTTTTTTCTGTCGAGGGAGCTGGCGCGGCGAGGCGCCGCAGGCTTTGCCGCCGAACAGTGGGCGCCGCTGGTGGAGGCGGTTCTGCTCGCCCTGCTGCTGATTGCGATCTACGGCTTCATGGGGCTGGTCTTCGATCGTCAGGTGAATCCCATAAGCGCACAGGGCTGGCCGGCGCGATCGGGCTGGACGCGCGAGGCCGGGCTTGGGCTGTCGTTGGGCTGGGCGCTGGCGGTAGCGTGCATCATTCCGCTCACGGCGATGGGCGGAATCGCGATGCGTTTCGCCAGCGGCCGGTACGCGTGGGGCTGGCTGATTGCCGATGCGGCGTACTTCGCCGCGCTGGCGCTGGGCGAGGAGGTCGCCTTTCGCGGCTACGGATTCCAGCGGCTGGCGCAGGCGCTGGGCGGCACGGGAGCGGTGATCATCTTCGCCTTCTTCTATGCCACGGTGCAGATGTTGCGGCCAGGCTCGGGCAGCGCCAGCTTTGCCGTGTCGTTCGCATTCAGCCTGCTGCTCTCGGCGGCGTATTTGCGCACCCGGGCGCTGTGGGTGAGCTGGGGAATCAACTTTGGCTGGAAGGCCAGCCGCGCGCTGTTGTTCGGGCTGGCGATCGGCGGCAACGTGAGCCATTCGCCGGTGGTGCAAGGCGATCCAATGGGCCCATTCTGGCTTACCGGCGGAGGGTTCGGGCTGGATGGGACATGGCTGACGTTTTTCATCCTGCTGTCCGCGCTGCCGGTTCTTTACCGCGTGACGCGCGACCTCGATTTCCGCTACAACGCTCCGGTGATTGTGCCGGCCGGCGTTCCGGTGGATATTGAAGCTGCCGCGCGACAGCAGCATGAAGCCGCCATGGGGACGGCCAATGCCGCGTCGCCGGCGCTGGTGCAGATTGCTCCGGCCGAAACCGGCGTTCCGCAGACGGCACCGGAAAGCCACGAACCGGGCGCGGGCAACGAATCCGTCTGACGGCGATTCCGATAGAGTTGGGCGCCAATCCATCCGTGAAGAACGGAGGTGGTTCGGCGCGGGCTCCCGGTTTCAGGTTCTGGATGAGTTTGCCTCAGGGGCTGAAGCCCCGCGAGATTCATGGCGGCATTTCGGCACGGCTGGAGCCGCGCGCTGTTACAAAGCAATGTCGTGGAGAGTTTTTCCGCGGCCGGTAAAGCCTGCCCGGAATGAGGCGAAAGAAGGTTTCCATCGGCGCCGCCTGGGCCGTACGCTTTCAAGGCCGCCGGTGAAGTGAGCTTTTCCGCATCCTGGAAAGCCCGCATCCTCCGCGCCGGACCGGTATGCCGTTTGTACCGATAGCCGGTTTGCCATTTGTACTGAAAGAGGGCTATTGTTGGCATAAATCTGTT
>JASHQQ010000287.1 GCA_030039035.1 Acidobacteriaceae bacterium
AGACAATGACAAAAACCCGCAGCGCATTGCCCCCCGCGACTTGTTCGACGCGTCGCTGGGCAAGGACAACATCTTTCACGCCGACCGCTACAAGGTGAACCTTGACTTCACCGCGATCAACGTAACCAACAAGTACGCGTTGTATAACTTCCTGTCGACGTTCAGCGGAACGCACTACGTAACTCCGCGGGCGCTGACGGCGAAAGTGACTCTGAACTTCTGATTCTGAAGACCATCCATTCCCGAATCGCCGAGCCGCGGGATTTGACTTTCCCGCGGCTTTTTCATGAGAATCGTGTGCGGGTTGCGGCTCCCTTCCCAGTGATCCGCCATTGACCCGACTCCGGAGGATCCATGAATCGCCCGCGCGTCTACTCGCCCTTCGTCCTGACCGTCTCCACAATCTTCCTCGCTGCCGGCTCGCTGGCGGCTCAGGCGCAGAGCGCTCCCGTTCTGGTAGCGAAATTCGCGAGCAAACTGGATACCAGATCGGCCAAGGCCGGGGACGCCGTGTCGGCCAAAACGGTGAAAGCCGCGAAAGCAAAGGACGGGACCGATGTGCCCAAGGGATCGAAACTCACCGGCCAGGTGGTCGCGGTGCAATCGAACAAGGACGGCAACGGGACCGCTTCGCTGGCGATCAGGTTCGACCAGGTGGAATTGAAGGGCGGCGCGAAAGTTCCGGTGCAGGGATTGATCGTCGCCATCGGCCCGGCGCCGGATGCCTCGGGAGGCGGCGTCGGATTCAACTCCGTGCTTGGCCGCAACGGCGTCGGTTCCACGCAAGGCCTGGATCCCAATGCCGGTTCGGAGCACTCCGGCGACAGCAACGAAATCCCGAAGGGGAGCACGATGCCCGGCGTAGCGCTGGGCACGAGCCTGGACGCGCAAGGCGCAACCGAGCTGCGCGGCATCAAGCGCGACATCAAACTCGATTCCGATGTCATGATCAAGGTAGAATTGGAGTAAGAACAGAACATTTGCCGAAGACTATGGAGCTTTTCAAGCAGGCTGCAAACAGCCTGCTTCCTGCCACCCGTTTCCAGGGAACACCATCGGGCCCCGCGAGGATAACAAGAGCCAGACGGCGGAGTTGAACCATTGGAGCCGCCACTGCGTAACAACGCTCGGCAGCGGGCCCAGCGGCGTAAAGAATTCGTGGCTTCCCGAAAGGGAAGGTATGCCGAATTGCGAGCCGCGAAGTCGAACGGTCAGCCATCCTTGCCGGAGGACTCATGATTCGAAGAACGATCGAACGGCGGCGAATTTGCGCGTCCCTGGTCTGTGCCGCCTTGCTGCTCGTTTTCTGCCCTTCATGTTTCAGGGCACGTGCCGCCGCCTTTCTGCAGGGCGCCGCGGCGGCGCCAGGCCGCGCCCCGGTGCTGGCGGCAAAGTTCGTTGGGGCGTTGAATACAAAGTCCGCAAAGGTCGGCGATCCGGTCACAGCCCGGACCGTCAGCTCAGTGAAGCTGGCCGATCTTGAGATTCCCAGGGGATCCACGATCGTGGGGACGGTGGCGTCGGTGCGGTCAAGAGATGCCGGACACGGCACCTCGTCGATGGCCATCCGGTTCGATCATGTCGAGCTCAAGGGCGGAGCCATCCTGCGCATCCAGGGACTAATTGTAGCGATCGGGCCGGTGTCGAACACCGATGGCCTGGGAGCCAATTCGGTGCTCGCCCGCGGCGGAGCCGGCTCGACCGCGGGAATCGACCCGCAGATGGAGATCGGACACGCGGTCGACGATATTCCTGCCGGCAGCACCATGGAAGGTGTGGCCCTCGGCGTTCAATTCGACTCGGCAGGGGCTACGGAACTGCGCGGCGTGCACCGCGATATCCGGCTCGATTCCGACGTAATGGTCAAGGTCGCGCTGTTTCGCGGGTCGTCCACGTAGGCCGTTTCAGGAAATGGTGCGTCCTCGCTTACGATGCCCAGGGTCGCCGCTCCTTCCACCCCAGCGACGAAGACCTGTCGCCTGGGGGCCCCGGTTCTACAGGTCGCGTCGACTCATCCATTGCGCCCCTGGATACGGAGTTTCCTGAAACGGTATCGGCTTTGCCGTTCCCCGGCAAGAGGGGTGAGTCGGCCCGTCCGTTGACAGCAAATTCCCCGCGTCTGAGAATATCTCCATGCGGGGCTCATTGCGCTTTTGCGCACCTCCTTTGCTGTTCCTCGCGATTGCCTTGGCATGTGCCTCTTCGCAGGCCGGTGCTGCCACTTTCCCGGATTCCGGGGGCAGCGGCTACGGCAAAAGCCCGTCAACGGTGCGATACCAGATGCTGTGGGACCAGGGATTCGACCTTCCGCCCGGTTCGCACCTGCGCTTCGTGAAAGTCGGCGAGATGGGCAGCGATGTGGGACACCTGCTCCGCTACCGGATCTTTGCCGATGCCGGCGAGCAAGGAGTGCCTTATGTCCTGGGCGTGTGGCGGATCGGCACCGAAATCGACGATCTGCAGATCCTTTCCGAGTCGGCGTATGTCAATCGCAAGGGCCTGGTGATGAACAATCCGCCCAATCCCGCCCAGCAGGACGTCACCGAGCTGACGGACGGCTCGGAAACGGTTGTGGACGTCAAGGCCGCCAAAGGAGAACCGGTGCGGTTTGTCCTGCGAACCCAGGATTCGAAGACCATGATTGGCGGAACGCTGGTCCCGTTTCCCATTGAAGCGACCGACAAGACCTGCAAGTTGCGCGCGCTGCTCGCCGATCCGGAGGCGAACTCGGTTCTGCTGTACGCCGATGGTTTTCCATCCAACGCGGTGTTGATGGTTCAGAATGTCTCCCAGGGAGTAGTGCAGGAGCAGAAGTTCTATACGGACGCCAAGGGTCATGGCGCCGGAATCGTGTCGCCGCGTATCAAAGGCGCAGATTCAGGAACCGCGACCGAGACCCTCCAGGGCGGCGCCTGCAAAGTCACACTCGGCGTTCCGTGGGGCGAGGGCAGCTTCCATCCCATGTGAGCGCTCTACTTTTCGCTGTCGAGAACCTGCATCTGATGCGCATCGTAGCGTGTGCCTGCCACGGCCTCTGCCGGTACGGCGGCTTCGATCTGCGCCATCTCCCCCGCGTCGAGACGAACCTCCAGCCCGCCCAGCGTTTCCGCCAGTTGTTTCCGGGTTCGCGCGCCCATCACCGGGACAATCCAGGCGCATTTGGCCAGCACCCACGCGATCGCCAGTTGCGCCGCGGTCGTCCCCTTGCCCACGGCCATTTCATTGAACCGCGCCACGAGCGCCTGATTCCGGGCGAGATTGTCGCCGCTGAATCGCGGCAGCCTGGCGCGAAAATCGCCCGACGAGGCAGGCTGCGAGCTCGACAGCAGCCCGCGCGACAGAACTCCATAAGCAGTCAGTCCGATGCCCAGCTCTTCGAGCACCGGAAAGATATGTTCTTCCGGTCCGCGGCTCACCAGAGAGTATTCGATCTGCAGATCCACGATCGGGTGCACTTTTGCCGCGCGGCGAATGGTCTCCGGACCTACCTCCGAAAGCCCGATATGGCGCACATAGCCGGCCTTGACCATGTCGGCGATGGCGCCCACGGTCTCCTCGATGGGAACGTGGGGATCGAGCCGCGCCGGCCGGTAGATATCGATGTAGTCCGTGCCCAGCCGCTTCAGTGTGTAGGCCAGCGCCGTCTTTACCGCGGCCGGGCGCGCATCGTAGCCCAGCCAGGCGCCGTCGGGGCCGCGCTGTGACCCGAACTTCACGCTCAGCAGCACATCTTCGCGCTGGAAGTGAAGCGCCCTGCCGATCAGCATCTCATTGTGGCCCATGCCATAGAAATCGCCGGTGTCGATCAGGTTGACGCCGGCATCGATGGCCGCATGGATGGTGGCCAGGCTCTCCGGCTCTTCCGCCGGACCATACACTCCGCTCATCCCCATGCAACCCAGTGCGACGGGAAATACCTCGGGCCCGGTATGGCCCAGCTTGCGGGTTTGCGCTGCAGCCTTGGCGATCATCCCGGCTCCCCTCCGGTGGAGAATCCTAGTACCGATGAGTGCTGTACGGCAAGTTCGATGCCGCAGACCCGGCATCCCGGCCGGGCCGCGACACCGCCGCAAGGAGGATCATGCGGTCCGGCGAATCAAGGGTTCGCCAGGTTCTTGAGATTCAGCCCAGCAGGATGACCCGGGTTCGTCCAATTTGGCCGCGCCGCGATTTCCTCTTCCTTCTCACCTGCAACTCTGTCATACTTGATCGTGCCCACCAGGTACGGCCAATCCCAACATTCCAGTTCCGAGGTTGCAGCGATGTCGGCAAAGTATGTCTTTGTGACAGGCGGAGTTGTGTCCAGTTTAGGCAAGGGTCTGGCGGCAGCCTCGATCGGTTGCCTGCTCGAGAGCCGCGGCCTGCGCGTCAACCTGATGAAGTTCGATCCATATCTCAACGTCGATCCGGGAACCATGTCGCCCTTCCAGCATGGCGAGGTCTTCGTCACCAACGACGGCGCCGAAACCGACCTCGACCTGGGCCACTACGAGCGCTTCACCCACGCGCCGCTTTCGCGCGACAACAACCTCACCACCGGCCGCATCTACGAGCAGATCATTCTCAAGGAACGGCGCGGCGACTATCTCGGCAAGACCGTACAGGTCATTCCTCACGTGACCAACGAGATCAAGAACTCCATGCGCAAGGTCTCGTCGAACGGCGCGGATGTGACGATCGTCGAAATCGGCGGCACGGTGGGCGACATCGAATCGCTGCCGTTTCTCGAGGCTATCCGCCAGATGCGTCAGGAGCTGGGCCGCGAGAATACGGTGTTTGTGCACCTCACCCTTGTGCCGTGGATCGCCGCCGCGCAGGAGCTGAAGACCAAGCCCACGCAGCACTCGGTAAAGGAGCTGCTTTCCATCGGAATCCAGGCCGACATCCTGCTCTGCCGCTGCGACCGCGCCCTGAGCCGCGAGATGAAGCAGAAGATCGCCGCCTTCTGCAACGTGGAGGAGCGCGCCGTCGTCGGCGCCAAGGACGTGCCCACAATCTACGAGGTGCCGCTCGGATTTGCCCAGGAGGGCGTCGATGCCCTGATCCTCAAATACCTGCACAAGGAAGCTCCGGAAGCCAACCTGACGAAATGGCGGGAGTTAGTCGGCCATTGTTATCACCCCAAAGACGAAGTTTCGATTGCCGTCGTGGGAAAATATGTGGAGTATGAGGACAGTTACAAGTCGCTCAAGGAAGCGCTGACTCACGGCGCGGTTTCGCAAAGCCTCAGGCTGAATCTTGCCTGGATCGAGGCCGAAGGCCTGGAGTCGAAAACTCCCGATGACCGGAGTTATGAATTCCAGTTGGAAGGGTTCGACGGAATTCTCGTTCCGGGCGGGTTCGGCAAACGCGGCATCGAAGGAATGTTAAATGCCATCCGTTACGCCCGGGAGAAAAAGGTCCCCTATTTCGGGATTTGTCTGGGGATGCAGACCGCGTGCATCGAGTTTGCCCGCAACGTCTGCGGGCTGAAGGACGCCAATTCGAGCGAGTTCGATCCCGCCGCGCAGCACCGGGTCATCTACAAGCTGCGCGAGCTGCTGGGCGTGGAGGAGATGGGCGGCACCATGCGGCTGGGCGCGTGGACCTGCATTTTGCAGGAGGATTCGCTGGCCTCTCGCGCCTACGGCGGAGCGACCGAGATCAGCGAGCGTCATCGCCATCGCTACGAATTCAACCGCGAATACGAAGCTTTGCTCGTCGGCGGCGGACTGCGCATCAGCGGCAGCACCCCCGATGGAACCTATGTTGAGATTATCGAGTTACCTGGCCATCCTTATTTCCTGGGCTGCCAGTTCCATCCCGAATTCAAATCTAAACCGCTCGAGCCGCACCCGCTGTTCCGGGAGTTTGTCGCCGCGAGTTACCGGAACCGTCTGGGTCGATTGTCGTCTGAGTCTGTCGCACTCGCCGCTTTCTCGAACGCGCTGTCATCCTGACCGCAATGGGCTGCGGAGACTCGCCGTTAGTAATATTGCGTAGGCAAGGAAAGGGGGCAAGATGCCCCTATTCGATCTGAAACCATCAGAGACAGATCTCGACGAATGGGCGGCGAAGTATTGGACTGCGAATTCAGCTAAACTTGAAGAATCGGCTTTCATCGCCGGACAGCAAATACTCCGCGGTGACTTTTCTGCTGAGAATCTTGCGAAGATTGTCTACTGGAAATCTCCGAGAGTGGTTCATTATATACTCGAAAATCCGCAAGAGAAGATCGCGGAGGCTCTTCAGAAGGCGATTGCCCCCACCACCAGCCCACGGGAAGCCGTGCTGGCACTCACCGAACTTCGCGGCATTGGCGTCCCCGTCGCCTCCGCGATCCTTACTGCAATCTTTCCCGACCGATACACCGTTATCGATTTTCGGGCCTTGGAAGCTCTCGGGCATGAACCGGGGGGCGTTGAATTCTACGAAGAATATCTGACCTTTTGCAGGGATCTGGCCGCGCGTCTCGCTCAACGAGGAGTCATTCACTCTCAAGAGAACTATCCTGCGCCGACCGTTCTTCGTGCCTTGGATCGTGCGCTATGGCAATGGTCCGCCAGCAAGGGAATCTTGAAATCAGATTAGCGGGGAATCGTTACGCCAGGAGCACCGCTCCCCTAACCTTCGATGCCAAGGCCTTATCGAACGTCACCAATGTTAAGTGTGCCGCCGCAGCGAATGAGGCCAAGTACGAGTCGGCCCAATCCTTCGGCGAAGCCTGTGTTCTCGCTGACTTGGAACGGAAGACTGCATCCAGGCGCGTTGGCTCTTCCGTAAACTCCGCATGGCCGGTGTTCAGCCACCGATCATACGCATCCCAAGCCTCTAACTGATTCAGCGTTCCCTTGCCCATGACGCTTGCGGTGGTTAGGAGGCGAAGCAGGCCCAGCTGGGTGAATCGGCAGAAACGCAGAGACGCATCGGCGGGCAGGGCCGTGTACCAGCTCCAGGCCTTCGCAAAATGCTGGTGATCCGGGGTGCTCAGGGCCAGCCAGACATTCACATCAGGGAAAACCGATAACGTCGTAAATCTGTTCATTGTCGATGCGAATGGAACCGGGAACGTAAGACTTCAGAATCGGTTTGGCCAGCCTCTTGGTTCTGCGGGGAGCATCGCCGTTCAACTCCCTGTCGACGCCGCGCAAAACGATCTGCCGCACCGACGTGCCCTCGCGCGCTGCCTTGATCTTCAGCCGCCGGTACTTGATATCCGGGATGTCCAATGTCGTGCGCATATTTCCATATTACCATATTTATGGAACGGAGATCTCAGAGTAGCCGGCAAGCTGACCTTCCGCCACGCTAGAATCTCCTCCGTGGCTCAATCTTTCGAAAGCGGCGCCCCGTTCGAAGTCGGCCCGGTGCAGGTGAGTGCGGGCAAGCTGTTTCTGATTGCCGGCCCGTGCGTCATCGAGTCCGAAGCGCACGCGCGGCGCATGGCCGAGGCCATCCAACGCATTACGGCCGATCTCGGCGTTCCCTACATCTTCAAAGCCAGCTACGACAAGGCCAACCGCACCAGCGTAAGAAGCTTTCGCGGGCCGGGGCTCATCGAAGGAACGAGCATCCTCGGCCGCATCGCCAAAGACACCGGCCTGCCTGTCCTCACCGACGTGCACGAACCCGGCCATTGCGAGGTGGCCGCCGAGGCGGTGGATGTGCTGCAGATTCCAGCGTTTCTTTGCCGCCAGACGGACCTGCTCGTCGCCGCGGGGCGCACGGGTCGCGCCATCAATATCAAGAAAGGCCAGTTCGTTGCCCCGCGGGATATGACGCATCCGCTCGAGAAAGTTCGCTCCACCGGCAATGAGCGCGTCTTCCTCACCGAGCGCGGCGCGACCTTCGGCTACAACAACCTGGTGGTGGATTTTCGCTCGCTCGCGATTATGAGAAAGATGGCGCCAGTGGTCTTCGACGGGACACATTCGGTGCAGCAGCCCTCGGCCAGCGATGGCGTGAGCGGCGGGCAGCCGGAGTTCATCCCGCTGCTGGCCCGCGCCGCAGTCGCCGCGGGCATCGACGGGCTGTTCCTGGAAGTCCACGACGACCCGGCAAATGCGAAATCCGACGGGGCGAATGCGCTGCGGCTCGATCTGCTCAAACCGCTGCTCGAGAAGCTGCTGGCGATACAGAATGCAGCTTTCAGCTTTTAGCTTTCAGCTCTCAGCCTTTACGGCAATTCCTGAGTTACTGTGGCCGCTCGGAGTCTGTACAAGGTCGCCGCTCCTTGAGATCGTGTCGACTCGAGCGCGGCGGCTTCGGGATACAGTAACTCAGGAATTGCGATAGCCTTCCGTGTTTGGTCCCTGAATGCGGGACTGTTACCATTTCCGCATGTCCCGTTTGCCGCTTCCCCGGACCTATCGAGCCGGATTTGTCTTCTCCTCTTTCCTGACCATTGCAGGATTCCCGTTCGCCGTCCCATTGCCCGCGCAGAATGCACCGGCTGCCGAATCGCCCGAGCGTGCCCATGTTGAAGATGTGCTGAAGGGTCTTAACCGCGGCGCGTTCATCGGAGCGGTTGCGATTTCGCCCGACGGCAAGCGCCTGGCATGGACCGGAGGATCGCGCGAAGGGATGCAGCTTCGGGTCGCGCCGATCGACGATCTGACGAAGAGCCAGCAGGTCACCGCGGCCACCAAGCCCGACCAGCGCTGCCGCGAAGGCGGGCCGTTGTGGGAGCCGGATTCGAAAGCCCTGGCGTTCTTCTCCGATTGCGCCAGCGAGAGCGGACAGGACGATCTCTATCTTTCGCGGCTCGACGGCAGCCCCGCCCGGCGCATCACGCAGCTCGAAGGCTATGTGCACGAGCCGGCTTTCTCTCCTGACGGATCGAAGATCGCGTTTCTATACGTGAAAGGAGCTACGCGCCCTGCAGGAGCGTTGGCGGCGATGAAGCCATGGTCCGGCGTCATCGGCGAGGACAACGTGGAAGTGCAACGGGTTGCGGTCGCCGACGCGAATGCGACAAGCCCCGAAGCGGCCACGGAGGTGACGCCGGCGAATCTGCACGCGTACGAGTTCGACTGGTCGCCCGATTCGAAGTCGCTCGCCTACATCGCCGCCGATCCGCCGGGCGAGAACAACTGGTGGGTCGCCAGGCTCTACACCCAGGCGCTCGACGCCGAGCCCAAGGCGGTCCTTGCGCCGGCCGAGGTCCCAGGCCCGCTGCACGGACTGCAGATTGCGGTGCCGCGCTGGTCGCCCGACGGGCAGACCATCGCTTTCATAGGCGGACTGATGAGCGACCAGGGCTCGACAGGCGGCGACGTGTGGATCGTCCCGGCCGACGGCGGCGAGCCGCGCGATCTGACGTCAAAGCGGCCGACCTCTCCGGCATGGATCGAGTGGGACGGCAACGAGCACATCTTTGTGAGCGAACTGGCCGGCGGCAACAGCCAGCTTGTGCGCCTGCACGTGCAGGGCGGCCGCGCCGGCGAAAGCACGGCAGCCAGCTCCGATGCGCCCGTCTTTTCGATTCCCGGCACCGTGGGCGACAGCCGCTTCGAACTGAGCCTTTCGTCAACGGCTGACCGATCGCTTTTCGTCTTTCACGCCAGCTCTTTCGAGCGTCCGCCGGAGATCTATGCGGCAAAACCGGGAAACGTGATGACTGGCGGCTTTGAAGGTGTGACGCCGCTCTCGCACCTGAACGACGGGGTGCAGCCCGCATGGGGCAACACGGTTTCGCTGGCGTGGACCAACGAATCGTTCCACGTGCAGGGCTGGCTGATGCTGCCCAAGGATTACGACCCGTCGAAGAAATATCCGCTCATCGTGGAGGTGCACGGGGGGCCGGCCGCGGCGGTGATGTCGCACTGGGGCGGCGGAGGAGGCTTGAATGCGAATGCGTTTTCGGCACTCGGCTACTTCGTGCTCGAGCCCAATCCACGGGGCAGCTACGGGCAGGGTGAAGCGTTCACGCAAGCCAATCGCAAGGATTTCGGCTACGGCGACCTGCGCGATATCCTCGCGGGAATCAAGACGGCCGAAGCGAAGTATCCCATCGACGACAACCGCGTGGGTATCACCGGATGGAGCTACGGCGGCTTCATGACCATGTTCGCCATTACGCAGACACGGCGCTTCAAGGCCGCCGTCTCCGGCGCGGGACTCTCGGACTGGCTGAGCTACTACGGTGAAAACTCCATCGACCAGTGGATGATTCCCTACTTCGGCGCGTCTGTCTACGACGACCCGGCCGTCTATGCCAGGAGCTCGGCGATCAACTACATCAAGCAGGCGCACACGCCCACGCTGGTGGTGGTGGGCGACCGCGACGGCGAGTGTCCGGCGCCGCAGTCGTTCGAATTCTGGCATGCGCTGCGCGACGAGCACGTGCCCACGGAACTGGTCGTCTATCCCAACGAGGGCCATGGCTTCGTCAATCCGGCGCATCGCCGCGATGTGATGGATCGCGCGGTGGAGTGGTTTGCCAGGTACATGCCGGCGGGGTCGCAGGAAAACTCTGCAAAAAGCGAACCACAGCCTCAGCCGTGAGCGCAGGCTCGCGCTGAAGGATCAGATGTGGGCCTTCGATCTCCGCGACGATGGCGTCGGGCCTGATTCGCAAGATCTCGCGCAGGCTCGAACTGCTCACCAACCTGTCGCGAGTTGCCCGGATATAGAGAATCGGGACCTGCACTTTCGCGAGTTCGTCCCTGACATCGGAGGCAAGCACCTTTCGCATTCGATGGGCCAGAACCCCGGGCCGGACAGGGCCGACCGCGGTTCGCACTGCGGCCAGGAGTTCCGGCGAAGCATCGGGTCCGACGAGCCATCGTTTCGCTGCGAAACGGGGCAGTGCGACACGGAACAGAATCGGAGCGACGAACCAGGCGAAGTTGCGCTTCCAACCGTCCAAGGGACGGTTTGCAAAGCCGGCGCACAAGATGAGTCCGCAAAGGTTGCGCGGACGCCTCGCCGCGAACGAAATTGCGAGCAGCGACGAGAATGACTCTGCGAGGAGCACAAATGGCTCTGATGCATCGCACGCTGATCGAATCAGTTCCAGGAATTGGGCCAAAGAAAGGGAGCGGTCAGTCGGATATCGGACGATCCCGGGTTCGGTCCCGTCCGGGAGCGCACTCAGGAAGAAGGCGAAGAGATCCCCTGTTCCATCCATCCCTGGGAGGAGAATCAACCTGGACATCGGCAACGGCATGAATTCGACCCTCGGAACGGAAAACCATCGTCGCAAGGAAACTGTCGGCCGGAAATGAAAACGCCGGGGATCGTCCCTCAGCGGCTAAAGCCGACCCTCATTGGGCCGTCCTTCCGGCACGGCTGAAGCCGTGCCCTTTCAAAGCAACGCCATGTTCAGGGGTTCTCAGTATTCCGTCCGGCTTTGAGTTCGTGAGTTTTGCTTCCGTTTCCCCTTTTCGCCCAGTCTATCGGGGAGGATCTTCTGCGCCCCCGAACGGCCTTGCCTTGATACACTTTTCTTTGGAGTTTACGGGAACATCTTGCGCTGACCGGCCGCGGGAAGACTCTCGCGCTGCCGTCCGGACTGCCGGAACGGGTCTCGCGGGTTGCGCAGAAACCCTGAACAGCGTGACGGCGATTCCACTCAACCATCCGATTCTTTGAAACGACCGTTCCGCGCCTCGGGCGGGCGGAACGGGGAGGATTCATGCAGCGGTTGCTGACGCTTCTTTGTTTGCTGTGCCTGGCCATTCCGGCCGGGATTTCGGTCTCCGGTTGCACGCGCAACCCGGCGGCGAACTACTGCAACGGGCTGGGTTACGGACTGAGGATCACGGCTGTGGCGACGATCAACCTGCAGCCGCAGACGCAGGGCATCTCGCTGGCCTTCGGGCAGGAGCAGCAGGTAGCCAGCCCCACGGCAAAGACCTGCAAAGGGGCATCGGCGAGCGTAACCACCTACACCTACGGCACCAGCAACAACCAGCTCGTCGATATCTCGCCCACGGGGAACATCTGCGCCGGCACGTGGAACCGCAATACCGGCGGCGGCATTGCCAATTACACCTACTGCAACTATCCCAGCCCCCTGCCCAACACCGGTGGGCTCCCCTACGGCACTGCGTACATCACCGCTTCTGCCAGCGGAGTGACTTCGAACCCGGTGGAGGTCTATGTCCACCCCCAGGTGACGAGCGTGGCCCTGGCCGGACCACCGGAGTGTCTCTCGCAGGGACAGCTCTACAGCACCTCCAACGGCACGCCCATCCCGCTCGACGCGCAGGCCTGCTATTCGGGCTCGTACCAGAACACGCAGGGCAGCATTCTGCTGTGCGCGCCCACCAGCGTGATCCAGCAGGCTGCCGCCAACCCCGGCGTGCTTGCCTGCCCGCTGCCGAAAAACGTGTCCCTCAGCCAGATTCCCACCTGCCCGAACTCGATCGGCGCGCTTTCGTTCAACGTGAGCAACGCGAGCATCGCAACCATCAACAATGTGAACAACGAGATTACCGCCGAGCAGCCGGGCACCACGGTGATTACGGCCTCGGTAGCGGGCTCGGGATCGGCGGCCGGCTATTTTTCCACCTGCCCGCCAAAATCGATCTCGGTGACGCTGGCCGACGGCGCCACGAGCGGCACCATCACGCAGGGCGTGCAACAGACCCTGGTGACCACGGTCCTCGACACGAACGGCAAGCCCATCACCGGCCTCACGCTCGATTATCAATCGACCAATCCGCTCGATATCACCGCGGGCAGCGGCGGAGGCATTACCACGAATTTCCCGGGCACCGGCACGCTATATGCGGTGTGCCAGCCCACGGACTGCGATCCTTCTCCGATTAACGAGGTGGGACTGTATCAAACGGGTTTGTCCATCTCGTCCAACCCGGTGACGGTTACCGTGCCGGGCACGGCCAGCGCCTATATGTGGTTCGCGGCGCCCGGAAAGTCGCAGTACTTCGTGCCCCTCGAGCTGCTCACCGGCACGCCCGGTTCGGCCGTGCGCCTGCCCTACGTGCCCAACTCCATGGTCATGGACCAGCTCGGCACCAACCTCTATTTCGGCTCGGCGCATGAGTTGATGATGTATTCAACCACCAACAACGCCATCAGCAAGGAGGACCCGACGGTCCCCGGCGTGGTGCTGGCCGTGGCGCCGAACGACTCGGAGTTGCTCATCAACGACCAGGTGCGGCACGTCTTCTATATTTACGGTTCCACGGGAACCGTTTCAGCCAGCTTTGGCGGCATCGGCAATGCCGCGGCCTGGACGCCGGACTCGAAGACGCTCTACATCAGCGACAGCGCCTCGCTCGGCCCCGGCCACAGCGACGCGCTGTATGTTTACAACAGCAACTCCAACTGGAGCACCTACGACCTCAGTCCTTCGGGAGGAGCGAAGAATCTGGCGATCACGGTTCCCGGCGCAGGCGCATACCTCAGCGGCAGCCCGACGGTAGCGCACACCTGGTGCCCCACGGGCACTGCGGGCGGCTCGGGACCGGCTGGCAACGCCAGCATCAGCGCCTTCTATCCACAGGGCGATTCAGTGGCCGCCGCAACCGATGCGCTGACCGCGACCTCCGACGGGCAGCATGTCCTCGGCGCGGCTCTCGGGACGGGCGGAATCACGTTCTCCGACATCGGGCTCAAGCCCGCCGAGTTTTCCGCGATTTGTCCGCATTCGGGTTCGACCCTGGAAGCGCTCACCCTGACGCACACGCTGAACCAGACGCAGATCGCGGTTGACGCCACGGCCGTCAACCAGGTCGTCGCGTCGCCGCCGCCGACATTGATCAACGGCAGCACGTCACAGGCGCCGAGCTTCGCGTTCATCACCTACGACGGCACGACTGCAGGCGCGAAGCTGCCATATTATGTGCCGAACAGCAATTCCGGCGCGCTGGGCACGGTGGGCTATGTCACGCTGAAGGGTACGTCGAATATTACAGCGCCAATCGCCGGCGCCTTCAGCCCGGATAACTCGATCTTCTTTGTCTCCACCGCGGGCGATAACAGGATTCACTATATCTCCATTCCCACTTCCGCCACCGCCGTCCCGACAGACACCCAGCAGATCACTCCCAACCTGCCGGCGTGCGTTCCGCAATCGGCGTCGGACCCGTACTGCACCAACCCGCTCAGCACTCCTCAGGGAACTCTCACGCCGGCCACGGTGATTGTCGTCAAGCCGCGCTCGACGACGTAGAGACAAGCGGCAGGACGTTAGAATCGAACCATGATCAAGGGAATCTCCTTCCTGCGCTCCGCCGGAAGCGCCGGGGCTTTCGACCGCCTGGCCAGCTTCTTTGCGGCGTTGGGTTTTGCTCCCGGCAAGGGATGGAGCGAGGAAGGCAGCCGTGGAGCTTCTTTCGTGGCTCCACTGGGCAAGCTGGAGCTGGTCGAAGGCGGATTCCCGCCCACGGGAGACATCGTCGTCGAGGTCACTTCTCTCGATTCCGTCCACCTTGCCGCGGAAGCCTGGCTGCGCGCGCAGGGCGCCGGCGCCGTCGGACGGCTGAAGCCAATTGCCGAAACTCACTGGAAGTCGCGGCTCTTCACCGTCGAGCCGGAGCCCGGTTTGGCGATCTCGTTCTGGGCGTGGACCGATCCTTTGCGCGCGAGACCGGTTGCGGTCGAAGGCGATCTTTCGGCGGAGGGAATGAAATTCGCCATCGTGGTGGCGCGCTGGAACGCGGTCATCACCGACCGCCTGCTCGATGGCGCGCTCGACGCGCTGCTGCGCAGCGGCGCGCAGCGCCGGCATATCGAAGTGGTTCGCGTTCCCGGCTCGTGGGAAATTCCCTCCGCCGCGCGCACGCTGGCCGATCGCGGCAATCTCGATGCCCTTGTTGCCCTCGGCTGCCTGCTTCGCGGCGAGACGGCGCACTACGAGGCCATTTACAACGAGGTGGCGCGAGGCATCGGCCAGTCGCAGCAGGAAACCGGCATTCCCCACAGCTTTGGCGTGCTCACCTGCGAAACCCTCGAACAGGCGCTCGATCGCGCCGGCGTCAAAGGGGGCAACAAGGGCTTCGAGGCTGCGGTGGCTGCCATCGAGATGGTCAGCCTGCGGCGCAAGCTGCTGGAAAGCGGCCACGCTTGAGCTCGGGACGCCGCAAATCGCGCGAGCTGGCCATGCAGATGCTCTTCCAGGCGGACATCGGGAAACAGACTCCCGACGAGGTGCGCGCCACGTTCTGGAAATCGGCCGGCGACGCCGAACCGGAGGTGCGCGGCTTCGCCGAAGAGCTGTTTCGCGCCGCGACGGATCGCCACGACGAGATCGACAGGCTCATCGCGCAAAACTCCAAGCACTGGCGTCTTGAGCGCATGCCGGCTGTCGATCGCAACCTGCTGCGCATGGCGGTCGGCGAGATGCTGGGTTTCAGAGACACGCCTTTCCCCGTTGTCATCAACGAGGCCCTCGAGATTGCCCGCCGCTACTGCGCGACCGATTCCATGAACTTCCTCAACGGGATTCTCGACGCGATCGCGCACAGCTTGTTGCCGAAGTAGATTGCCGCCAAGCGGGACCGACCCCGGACCCTGCGGCGACTCTTGGGTTGCCGTGGCCTTTCGGATTCCAGGCAAGGTAATCCCGCCCTTTACGCTCGCCGCGGCGAACAAAAGGATGGTGCAATCGCCGGAAACGAGGCGGTCTCGCCTCTCGAAGAGTCATCCAGCCTGCTGATATTCTGAATGCGTGAATCTCGCCAAAAACTGGAAGGGCATCCTGGCCATGGCCTTTCTGCTTGCGGTGCCCGTGACAGCCTGCCGCAAGGAGGAGCAGGCGGTCGAGGGCGTGGCCCGGAACGCGGAGAATGCGCAGCGCCAGGCCCAGGCCGCCGCTACCGAAATCGACCGCGAGCGCGCGGCGCTGGCCCAGATTCCCCTGCCCACCAAGAGCCTCTATATCGATGTGCACGAACCCAACGCGTGGGCCAATCCCTTTCTTTCGGTGAATGCGAACACGATCGATCTGCGCATCATGATGGCCGATGCCAATCCCAGTCCGCTTGGCCAGGGGACTCTCCTGCGCCCGGCTTCCGCACGCCGCCAGGAACTCGAAATCCGCCCCGACAAGCTCGCCGACGCCCTGGTCGCTCTGCCGCCCGGCGCCTGGCAATACGGCCGCGTAGTCGCCATCGCCGAGTCTCCGCTCGCCCGCCCCAAGGAGCGACCGCAGGTCCGCCGCAACGTCGAAGCCGCGATCAGGAAGCTCAACGATCTCGGCATTGTGGTGGAGGAATGGCCGGCGCGCTGAATCGCAAGCCGTTAACCCTCTGGAGAGGCTTTCAACGTTTCCGGAATCGTCCTTCAGGGGTCAAAACCCGCATCGATTTTGCGCCGCTTTCGGCGCGGCCGAAGCCGTGCCATGACTCATGATGTCGTATGGAAAGAGTTTTTCCGCAGGCTCCTAAGTCCGCACCTCTCAGCCGACACGATGCGCTGCGGCGCGACTCGCGCTCATATGCCGTACCATTCCAACGTGGGCCAATTCTCCATTCTGACGAATCCGCAGCCGCTCGATCACGAGCGTTTCTCCGCTCATCGCGAGCTGGAATCCCGCCTCAAAGCCTCGATCTCCGGCGATGTGTGCTTCGATTCCGGGTCGCGCGCGCTGTACGCCACCGATGCTTCGAATTATCGCCAGCTTCCCATCGGTGTGGTGCTGCCGCGCAGCGCCGCGGATGTCGAAGCCGCTCTGGCCGCGTGCCGCGCTGCAGGCGCTGCCGTGCTGCCGCGCGGCGCCGGGACCAGCCTTTGCGGACAATGCACCAACGTCGCCGTGGTCTTCGATTATTCGCGCTACATGAACCGGCTCGACTCCATCGACCCGGAAGCCAGGCTGGCGCGCGTTGAGCCGGGAATCGTACTCGACCGGCTGCGCGACGCCGCCGAAGAGCACCAACTCACCTTCGCGCCCGACCCGGCCACGCACTCGCGCTGCACGCTGGGCGGCATGATCGGCAACAACAGTTGCGGCGTGCACGCGCTGCTTGGCGGCAAGACTTCGGACAACGTCGAGTCACTCGATATCTTTCTCTACGACGGCACGCGCACGACCGTGGGCCGCACCGGCGACGGGCAACTGGAGGCTCTGATCCGCGCCGGCGGGCGCATCGGCAAGATTTACGAAGGGCTGAAGAGCATCCGCGATCGCTACGCTCCGCTCATCCGCGAGAAGTTTCCCGACATTCCCCGCCGCGTCTCCGGCTACAACATCGACCAGTTGCTTCCCGAGAACGGCTTCCATGTGGCGCGCGCGCTGGTCGGCTCAGAAGGCACCTGCGTCAACGTCGTCTCCGCCGAACTCAATCTCACCGCCAGCCCG
>JASHQQ010000288.1 GCA_030039035.1 Acidobacteriaceae bacterium
TGCGAGAAATATTGTGCAACCGGCTGAACCAGGAATTCAATTTGGATTCAACGGCATAGCGGACAGGGACGGGGCAGAGGCCTTGCGGCGTATCGCCGCAAGGCGGTCCGGAGCAGTCGGCGAAAAAATGACCGGGGACGACTGTTCGGAATCGGACAACGGGCGCCGGAACCGGTCACCTTCCGGCGGTATTTCGCCCCTGCGCGGCTCGTCAAATCCTTTGATTTCAGCGTATGTTGAACGCTACTCCTTTGGCACGGGAACTGCAATAATGGTGCGTGATGGATATCGCCCGCCCAGACATTAAACGGAAGAAACAGCGCCAGATGTTCGTATGGGCTGGCCTCGCCACGGTCGTGCTGGCCGCTTCGGCCTTTGCCGTTTCTCGGCTCAAGCCGGCCGCTCCTCCGGTCGACTCGTCGGCCGTCTGGCCGGACACGGTGAAACGCGGAGAGCTGATCATTCAGGTGCGCGGATCGACCGGCACGCTGGTGCCGCGCGAGGATTCGATCCAGCTCATTCCGGCGCAGACCGATGCGACGGTTGTCCGCATCCGCGAATTGCCCGGCGCCATCGTCACCCCGGACACCATTCTGCTCGACATGTCGGACCCGCCGCTCGATCAGCAGTTGACCGCCGCGAAGCTGCAATTGCAGCAGGCGCAGGCCGACTACAAAAGCCAGCAGGCAACGCTGCAGAGCGCTCTGATGACGCTGAAGACCACGCTGGCCCAGATCGACGCCGATTACGAGACCGACAAGCGCCAGGCGGACACCGACCAGCAACTGTGCAAGCTGGGCGTGATTTCGGGTCTGGTCTGCGGCGCGTCGGAGAGCAAGTTCCAGCAGCTCGACCAGCAGCGCAAGATCGCCACCGAGCAGATCGACGTGACGCAGAAGGCGATGACCGTCGAGCTGGCTTCGGCGCAGTCGAAGATCGACCAGGCGCAGACGCTGGTGGACCTGTATCAGAAACAGACCGAGGCTCTCGAAGTGAGGGCCGGGATTGCCGGCGAAGTCGAGCAGCTCCCGGTCGGGACCAACGGTCCGATTCAGGTGGGATCGCACGTGACCGCCGGAACCCCGGTGGCCGAAGTCGCGCAACTGAACAAGCTGAAGGCCGCGCTGCAGATCGCCGAAACCCAGGCGCATGATATCCAGATCGGCCAGCCGGCCTCGGTCGACACCCACAACGGCGTTGTTCCGGGGCACGTATCGCGCATCGATCCCAACGTTTCCAACGGCACCCGCACCGTCGACGTGGAGCTCGACGGGACGCTGCCGGCGGGCGCGGTTCCGGGGTTAAGCGTGGACGGCACCATCGACCTGGCGCGCCTGCACGATGTGCTCTATGTGGGCCGGCCGGCGCTGGGCAACGACAACTCGACGCTGAGCCTTTTCAAGGAAACGCCGGACCGCAAGGAAGCGGTGCGCGTGCCGGTGAAGGTGGGCCGGTCCTCGGTGAGCTCGATCCAGATTCTCGAGGGATTGAAAGAAGGCGACGTGGTCATTCTCTCCGACATGTCGCGGTACGACAACGTGGACCGCATCCGGCTGGAGTAACGGTTTTGTGAAGCCCTGAAAAAGCAGGTCATGGAACGGGGAAACCGGCCCATGGCCGATCTTCGGCGAGCGGTGCAACGAATTCGGTGAACCTCCCGGGCCCCGAAAGCGTAACCAGTCGGGACAGGCTTCGGGGAACGATCTGGCACGGCGCCTCACGAATGCATCGCTCGAAAACGATTTCTCACCAACGAGGGGGATTGGATGGCATACAACGACACGCTGATTGAGATCGAGGATCTGACCAAGGTCTTCTACACCGACGAAGTGGAGACGCATGCACTCTCCGGCATTCACCTCACCATCTCGCGCGGCGAGTATGTGGCCATGTCGGGGCCGTCGGGCTGCGGCAAGTCCACGCTGCTGTCCATCCTCGGCCTTCTGGATACGCCGACGGCGGGCCGCTACCTGCTCAACAACAAGCCGGTGGAAAATCTGAGCTTCGGCGAGCGCTCGCGCATCCGCAACCAGGAGATCGGCTTCATCTTCCAGAGCTTCAATCTCATCGGCGACCTCACGGTCGAAGAGAACGTCGAGCTGCCGCTCACCTATCGCGCCGGCATGCCCTCGGCCGAGCGCAAGAAGCGCGTGAAGGAAGCCCTCGAGCGCGTGAACATGGCGCACCGCATGCGGCACTACCCGGCGCAGCTCTCCGGCGGTCAACAGCAGCGTGTCGCCGTGGCGCGCGCGCTGGCCGGTTCCCCCTCCATCCTGCTGGCCGACGAGCCTACCGGAAACCTGGACTCGAAAAACGGCGAGGCGGTCATGCACCTGCTGGCCGACCTGCACCGCGAAGGCTCGACGATCTGCATGGTGACGCACGATCCGCGTTTCGCCAAGCACGCGCAGCGGGAAGTGCACCTGTTCGACGGCAAGGTGGTTTCCGAGGACGAGCTGAAGAAGCTCACCGAAGAAGTCGAGGCGTAAAAAGCAGAGATCGAGGGAACAAGGCAACAAGGGACCGGACGCGCTTCAGGCAATCTGGCCGGGAGAACTGTCCGGCCGTTGCACGACAGACGCCGCAGCGAGCCGGATCTGACCCTCCCCTGATAACCGGAGTTCTCACTTCAAGCCGGGAGCTGTTTTCGCGGAGGAAGCGTACGCGCTTTCACTGAAGGGGATTTTTCGACCCTGGGCGGGAGGAGCCGATGCGCTCGCTGCTTCACGATCTTCGCTACGCCATTCGCCAGCTTCGCAAATCGCCGGGCTTTACTCTCACCGCGGTCATCACGCTGGCGCTGGGAATCGGTGCCACGACGGCCATTTTCACTTTGGTGCACGCCGTGATGCTCAAGTCGCTTCCCGTGGCGAAGCCCAACGAGCTCTGGCGCATCGGCAAAAAGGTTCATTGCTGCATGTGGGGCGGCTACACGCAGTGGGGCGAGTTCTCGCTTTTTGGTAACGAGCTCTATCGGAGGTTCAAGGACAATACTCCGGCGTTCGAGGAACTGGCCGCGTTTCAGGCCGGCAGCACGGGGCTGGGCGTACGCCGCGCTGGATCGGCGCAGCCGGCCGAAACTCACAACGGGCAATTCGTCTCCGGGAATTTCTTTTCGACCTTCGGCGTGGGGCCGTGGATCGGCCGCGTCATCAATCCCTCCGACGATCGCGAGGGCGCGCCGCCCGTGGCGGTTCTGAGCTATCACGCCTGGAAAGACAAATTCAACTCCGACCCATCGGTCGTCGGCTCGGCCTGCCTTTTCAACAACAATCCGTTCACCATCGTCGGCGTAGCCGCGCCGGGTTTTGCCGGCGCCGACTTGCGTGGATGGGGCATGCCCGATCTCTGGATGCCGCTTTCCCAGGAACCCGTGATCGACGGCAAGGCGGCATGGCTGCCGAAGCCCTTCGCAAACTGGCTCGACATCATCGGGAGGGTGCGCCCCGGAACCGATCCGGGAGCTCTCGAAACGCAGTTGCGCACCGAGCTGCGCCAGTGGCAGATGAGCCACTTCTCCGATCTGAGCATGCAGGACAAGGAAGTTCTGCCTCAGCAGAAGCTGTTCCTCTCGCCCGGCGGGCAGGGCGTGACCGACATGCGCGAGCAATACGAGGACGCGCTCAAATTGTTGCTCGCGGCGGCCGGATGCGTCCTGCTGATCGCCTGCGCGAATCTCGCCAATCTGCTGCTCGCCCGCGGCTACCGCAACCGGCATCAGGCCGCGGTCCGCGTGGCGCTGGGAGCGACGCGCGGAAGGTTGATTCGCAAGGCGCTGGTGGAGAGCCTGATGCTTGGGCTCGCAGGCGGCGCGGCGGGCGTTGGCGTCGCGTATCTTGGGACCTCGCTCGTTCTTCGTCTCGCCTTTACGTCTCCCAACCGCTACGTGCCCATTGAAGCGTCTCCATCGCTTCCCGTACTCGCCTTTGCCCTTGGAGTCGCGATTCTCACCGGAGTGCTCTTCGGCATTGCGCCGGCGTGGATGACCTCGCGCGCCGAACCGCTGGAGGCCCTGCGCGGCGCCAGCCGCACGGCGCGGCAAGGGGCGCGGTGGCCGCAAAAAGCGCTCGTGGCCGGGCAGGCCGCTGTTTCCGTGGTGCTCATCAGCGCCGCGGTCCTGCTGGCCCAGAGCCTGCGCAACCTGCAGCATCAAAACTTCGGCTTCGAGAGCGGCGGGCGATACCTGGCGTGGATCGATGCGCGGCAAGCCGGCTATCAGCCCGAACAGCTCGACCAGCTTTACCGGCGCATCTTCGACCGGCTGCAACAGATTCCCGGACTGCAGGGAATCGCCGCGGCCGACTACGCTCCCATGAGCGGCGATCAATGGAATGAGGGCATCCGCGTGCAGGGCAAGCCCGAACCGCACTCCGGAGCCGACGACGGCGCGACCTGGACGCGCGTGAGCGCGGGATTTTTCCCGACTCTCGGGAACAGGATCGTGATGGGCCGGGCCATCGACGAGCGCGACACGGCGAACTCGCCTCTGGTCGCAGTCGTCAACGAAGCCTTTGCGAAGACGTTTCTGAAGGGCGAAGATCCGGTCGGAAAGCGATTCGGCACCAATGAAATGATTCACGCGGGCGATTACGAGATCGTCGGCGTGGCCGCCGATATGCGCTACAACAACTACGGCTACAAGGATCCCGACCGGCCGATGTTCTTCCTGCCGCTGAACCAGCACGGGAGGTACACCAGGCCGGAGGACGTCGACAACGAGAAGCAGACCCATTACATCGAGAACCTGGTTCTGCGGGTTTCGGGCCAGCCGGAGGGTCTGGAGATGCAGGTGCGCAAGGCGCTCGCGGAGATCGACCCGAATCTGGCGCTTCTCGATTTCGGCAGCTACCAGGAGATACTGCGCCGCGACTTCGGCCAGCAGGAGATGATCGCCGAACTCACGCTGATCTTCGGCGCGCTGGCGCTGGTGCTTGCCGCGATCGGCTTATATGGCGTGACGGCGTATACGGTGGAGCAGCGAACCGGCGAGATCGGCATTCGCATGGCGCTTGGCGCCGATCGCGGAAGCGTGCTGGGCATGATCCTGCGCGGCGCGTTCGCGCAGGTGCTGATCGGTCTGGCGATCGGAATTCCGGCGGCCATCGCCGCGGGACGCGCGATCTCCGACCAGCTCTACGCGGTCAGGCCGCACGATCCGGCGATTCTGGCGGCGGCTGCGGCCGTTCTCGCACTTGCCGCGCTCGTCGCGGCTGCCCTGCCTGCACGCCGCGCTGTAAACGTGAATCCGACCGACGCCCTGCGCGCGGAGTGAAGACAGCGATCAGGGATCTGGGGTCAGAGATCAGGGATCAGGGATCAAAGAGGAGCTCTTCGCTGAAAGCTGAAAGCTGAGAGCTGAAAGCTGAAAGCTGAAAGCTGAGAGCTCAGAGCCGCGCACCCGCCGCCAACCACTGTGAGTCACGGTCTGTGAACCATGAATTGATGGCTGATATCTCGAGGTAATCCAATGATCGGTCAGGACATTCGCCACGCCATTCGCCAATTCGGCAAATCGCCCGGATTCACCCTCACCTCGGTGATCACGCTGGCGCTGGGGATCGGAGCGACGACGGCGATCTTCACGCTGGTCCACGCCGTATTGCTGAAATCGCTGCCGGTGGCCCGGCCGGAAGAACTGTGGCGCTTCGGCGACAAGAACCACTGCTGCGGCTGGGGCGGCTACACGCAGGATGAGGAGTTTTCGCTCTTCTCCGGCGAGCTCTATCGCAAGTTCCGCGACAATACTCCCGCGTTCACCGATCTCGCGGCCTTTGAAGGCGGCGGCGAGCGGCTCGCCGTCCGGCTCATGGGCAGCTCGCAGCCGGCGGATACGCGCGACGGGCAGTTTGTCTCGGGCAATTTCTTCCGCACCTTCGCCATCGGCCCGTGGATGGGCCGGGTCTTCACTGAAAGCGACGACCAGGATTCCGCCCCGCCGGTTGCGGTGATGAGCTATCACGCGTGGGTCACGAAATACGGCAAGGACCCGTCGGTGATCGGAGCAACCTTCCAGATCAACAGCAAGCCGTTTACGGTAATCGGAGTGGCCGCTCCGGGATTCTTCGGCGCCGCCATGCGGGCCTGGAACATTCCCGATTTCTGGATGCCCTTGTCGCAGGAGCCGGTGCTTCAGGGCGAGACGTCGCGGCTCAAGGTTCCCGACGCCAACTGGCTCGACATTATCGGCCGCGTCCGGCCCGGTACGAATCCCAGGGCGCTGGAAGCACAACTGAAGACCGAGCTTCGACAATGGCAGACGAGCCACCTTGCGGATATGTCGCCGGAGGACAAGGAGTATCTGCCCAAACAGCAGTTTCACCTCACGCCCGGCGGCGCGGGCCTGACCGACATGCGCGAGTTCTACAAGGACAGTCTCGTCCTGCTGCTCGCGGCCGCGGGCTGCGTGCTGCTGATCGCCTGCGCCAACCTGGCCAACCTGCTGCTGGTGCGCGGACTGAAAAACCGCCAGCAGACTTCGGTGCGCGTGGCTCTGGGCGCCTCGCGCCGACGGCTGGTGCGCAAAGCGCTCGTCGAAAGCCTGTTGCTGGGTTTGCTGGGCGGAGCGGCGGGCGTGGGCGTTGCCTATGCGGGAACGGCCCTCATCCTGCGTCTTGCCTTCTCCGGACCCGATAGCTACGTGCCCATCGATGCCGCGCCTTCGCAGCCGGTGCTTCTGTTCGCGCTGGGTCTCTCGCTTTTCACCGGTATCCTCTTCGGTGTCGCGCCGGCGTGGATGACCTCGCACGCGCAGCCGCTGGAGGCGCTGCGCGGCGCCAACCGCTCCGCCGGACAAAAGGCAAAATGGCCGCAGAAGGCGCTGGTGATCGGTCAGGCGGCGATTTCGCTCGTCCTGCTGAGCGCGGCGGCCATGCTGGCGCAGAGCCTGCGCAACCTGGAGAATCAGAATTTCGGTTTCCAGACCCAGGACCATTACATCGCCGAAATCGATCCCCGTTCGGCCGGCTATCAGCCCGATCAGCTCGACCAGCTCTACAAGCGGATTCTCGACCGCGTCGGGCGCATTCCCGGTGTAAAGGCAGTGACGGCGGCGACCTACGCGCCCATGAGCGGCGATAGCTGGAACGAAGGGATTTTCCTGCCGGGCAAGCCGGCGCCGCGCGCGCAGGACAATTATGGCGCCACCTGGACGCGCGTGATGCCCGGCTTCTTCGAAGCGGTGAACAATCGCATCCTGATGGGCCGGCCCATCACCGGGCAGGACACGGCGAACTCCGTCAAAGTCGCGGTAGTCAACCAGGCTTTCGTGCAAAAGTTCTTCAAGGGCGAGAACCCCATCGGCAAGCATTTCGGCATCGACGACATCAGCCACGCCGGTGATTTCGAGATCGTGGGCGTGGCGGCCACGATGCGGTACGTCTCCTTCGACGTCAAGAATCCGGATCGCCCCATGTTCTTTCTCCCCTCGAGCCAGCACGTGGTTTACAGCTCGAAGAACGACAACACGGGCGAAAAATGGTCGCACTACTTCTACAACCTCGTGATCTGGCTTCCCGGCCATCCCGATTCGCCGGAGACGCAGGTGCGCCGCGCGCTGATGGAGGTCGATCCCAACCTGGCGCTCATCTATTTCGCAAGGTACGACGACAAAATCGCGCTGGAATTCGGCCAACAGGAACTGATCGCCGATCTGACCATGCTTTTCGGCGCGCTGGCGCTGGTGCTGGCTGCCATCGGTCTCTACGGCGTGACCGCGTATACGGTCGAGCAGCGCACCAACGAGATCGGCATCCGCATGGCGCTGGGAGCCAATCGCGGCAGCGTGCTTTCGATGGTTTTGCGCAGCGCATTTGTGCAGGTGCTCATCGGATTGGCCATCGGCTTTCCGGCCGCAATGGGTGCAGGCCGCGCCATCACCGGCCAGCTCTATGGAGTGAAGCCCTACGATCCGTTGATGCTGGCGCTGGCGACACTGCTTCTGGGCCTGGCGGCGCTGCTGGCCTCGGTGATTCCGGCACGGCGCGCGGCGGCAATCGAGCCCATGCTCGCGCTGCGGACCGAGTGAAGGTCGAGCGTCCAGCGTCCGGCGCCAAGGGAGCAGGGAACAGGGAACAGGGAACAGGGAACAGGGAATAGGGTCGCTCGCTGATGGGCCAGGCGGTGATGCCTGACCCTCGATCACTGAACACTGTGAACTCTGAACTGTGAACCCGAGGAGATTGGCTCATGCGGGATTTGCGCTACGCGCTTCGCCAGTTGCGGAAGTCGCCGGGGTACAGCCTCACTGTGCTGGTGATGCTGGCGCTCGGCATCGGCGCCAACACGGCGGTCTTTAGCGTGGTTGATGCCGTGATGCTGCGACCGTTGCCCTACGCGCAGCCGCAGAATCTGGTGGAAGTGGATTCGTTCGACGAGGGGAAGGCCGAGCCCAGCAACGTCTCCTATCCGGACTTCTTCGACTGGCGATCGCGCAACCGCAGCTTCGAGCGCCTGGTGAGCTACCACGACAACTCGTACACGCTGACCGGTGTGGCGCGGGCGTTGCATGTGGATGCGCAGATCGTCTCCTGGGACCTGCTGCCGATGCTGGGTGTCAATCCCGAACTGGGGCGCGGCTTCACCAGCGCCGACGAGAAGCAAGGCAGCCACGTTGTTCTCATCAGTCATTCGCTGTGGCAGTCTGCGTTTGGAGGAGATCGGTCGATCGTCGGGCGCGGCATCAATCTGAGCGGCGAAGCGTATATCGTCATCGGCGTCATGCCGCCGGCGTTCCGCTTTCCCGTCGACTCGCCGCATACCAGCCTGTGGACCTCGCTGGGCGCGGACGAAGACAGCATGCTGAAGAACCGCGGCGCGCATTTCGTAAGCGCGATGGGCCGGCTGAGACCGGGCGTGACGGTGGCCCAGGCCAGCCAGGAGATGAAAGCCATCGCCGCGCAGCTTGCCAAGGCCTATCCCGACAGCAATACGCAGCACGCTTCGGCGACGGTGATTCCCGAGATTCGCGCGCTGCTCGGCGACACGCGCACGCTCATGCTCATCGTCCTCGGCGGCGTGGGGCTGGTGCTGCTCATCGCGTGCGGAAACATCGCCAATCTGCAACTGGCGCGGGTGCGCGACAGGCAGCGCGAGATCGCGGTGCGGTCGGCGCTGGGCGCAGGCCGGGCGGGGATCGTTCGCCAGTTGTTGGTGGAGAGCCTGACCCTCGGTGTGACCGGCGGCGCGGCGGGATGCGCGCTGGCCTACGCGGCCACGCCGGCGATGCTGCATCTGATCGGCGACAGCATTCCGCGCGCGGCCGACGCCGGCGTCAACTTCGCTGTGCTGGCATTCGCTCTGGCCGTTTCGCTTGCCTCGGCGCTGCTCTTCGGCCTCGCTCCCGCCATCACGGCATCGAAGACCGATCTGGCATCGACGCTGCAGCAGGGCAACCGCGGCAGCGTGGGCGGGCAGGACTGGCTGCGCAAATCCGTGACCGTGGCGCAGGTGGCGCTGGGCATTGTGCTCACGGCGGGCGCCGGGTTGCTGGTGGCGAGCTTCGTCAAGCTGACGCACACCGGCGAAGGCTTCAATCCCGACCATCTCCTCACTTGCACCTTCGAGACGCCCGACTCGGCCTACAAGGAGACGCGGCCGCAGTTCTACCGCGAGTACTTCGACCGGCTGCGCGCGTTGCCCGGCGTGCAGGCAGCCGCGGGATCGATGCTCCTGCCGATGACCGAGGACGAGATCCACATCAGCTTCGAGAACCCGGAAAAGCCGGTTCCGGAGGGCCAGCGCCCGAACGCGGAACTGACGACCGCCTCCGGCGATCTTTTCCGCACCCTGCAGGTCCCGCTGATCGAGGGACGCGATTTCAACGGCGCCGATACGCTGCAGGGGCCGCAGGTGATGATCGTGAACCAGGCCTTTGCGCAAAGGTATTTTCCCGGCGAGGATCCGGTCGGCAAAAAGCTGAAGCCCGGCGCGGGCAACGGCAGCGGGCCGGTGTGGCGGCAGATTGTCGGCGTGGTCGGCGACGTGCGCCACTCGGCCACGCAACGCGAGATGGAGCCGACGATGTATCTGCCCGCCGACCAGCTCAATCATTGGTGCTGCCTGCGCACCGTCGTCCGCGCCACCGTCGATCCGTTGAGCCTGGAGCCGGCGGTGCGGCAGCTTGTCACGTCGATGGATGCGAACATTCCCGTCACCGAGGTGCGCACCATGCCGGAGCTGCTCTCGCTCGAGCTTGCGCGGCCGCGCTTCGCCATGGTGCTGCTGGGCTCGTTCGCGGCGCTGGCGCTGGTGCTCACCGTGGTGGGCCTGTACGGCGTGATGGCCTATTCGGTCTCGCGGCGCACGCGCGAGATCGGATTGCGCCTGGCGCTCGGCGCCGAGCGCGCGCGGGTGATGCGCATGGTGCTGCGCGATGCCGGAGTGTTACTGGGAATCGGAATTACGATCGGGCTGGTTGTGGCGCTGTTCTCCGGTTCCCTGCTGACCAGGATGCTCTATGGCGCGGGGCCGCGCGATCCGTTCATTCTCGGCGTTGTCTGCGCGGGCGTGGCCATCGCCGGGATGCTGGCGGCGTACCTGCCGGCGTTGCGCGCGGCATCCATCGAGCCGATGGAAGCGCTGCGGACGGAATAGCGTCCAGGGTGAAGGAATAGGGAATAGGGATCAGGGACCAGGGGGAACGGGTGAGGGAAGCCGGCGAGAGATCGGAAAACAGGGAACAGAGATCTGAAGATCGCCACGCAGGCCAAAAGCTGATAGCTGATAGCTGACGGCTACGAACGGAGGGCCAGGATGCTTTTGCACGATTTGCGTTATGCCTTGCGGCAGATGCGCCGCGCACCGGGTTTTGCCATGACCGTCGTGTCGACGCTGGCTCTCGGCATCGGAGTGGCTACGGCGGTTTTTTGCGTCATCGACGCGGTGATCCTGCAGCCGCTGCCGTACGTGCATCCGGACCGCATCGTCGCCGTCGAGTCGATCAGCCGCAGCGGCTATGGACAGCCGGCCTCGTGGCCGAGCTTCAGGGACGAGCGCGCGCAGCAGCAGACCTTTGCCGCGTTTGCCGGATACACGGATTTCACGACTTATACGGTGGAGACGCCCACGAGCGGGCCGGTGCTGCTGCGCAGCATCGAGTCCACAGACAACTTCTTCCGGATATTCGGTGTTCGTCCGCTGCTGGGCCGTACCTATGTCGCCGGCGAAGAGCAGGATGGCCGCAACGACGTGGCGGTGCTGGGCTACGACACGTGGCAGAGGTACTTCGGCGGCGATCGCAACATCCTGAATCGCGCGGTGAAGCTGGACGGGCGCGAGTTTACCATCATCGGCGTCATGCCGCCGGGGTTCCGCTTCCCGCTTACCATGCGCGAAGCCATCTACACTCCGCACCTGATCACCCGGGATTGGATGAACGGTCGCGGGAACCACTGGCTGCGGACGGTGGCCCGGATCAAGGATGGCGTGACCCTCGAGCAGGCACAGGCCGACCTCTCGCACGTTTTCGACAGCATCGCTCGCGCCTATCCGGGAACCGATGCAGGCCGCACCGTGCACCTGCACCTGCTGGCGCAGAGCGTGAACCAGCGTACACGGGGACCGCTGTGGACGCTGCTGGGGGCGGTGCTCGCGGTCCTGGCCATCGGCTGCGTGAATATCGCCGGCCTGTTGCTGGCGCGCGGCGTGCAGCGTGAGCGCGAAATGGCGATGCGCACGGCTGTGGGCGCGGGCCGGAAGCGGCTGATCGGCCAGGTGCTCAGCGAAGGGCTGATGCTGGCGGCCATGGGCGCAGCCGGCGGCGTGCTGCTGGCCTGGGCGATGCTGGACGGGATGCGCACCTTTCTTGTTCATGCGCTGGCGCGCGGCGCCGATATTCGCTTGAACTGGACGGTGCTGGGCGCGGCCATCGCGGCCTCCGTGGTCGCCAGCCTGGCATCGGCGCTCTATCCGGCGCTGCGCATGTCGAAAGTGGATCCCAACCAGGCGCTCAAAGCGGGAGGCAGCGCCGGCGTGAGCCGCGGCCAGCACCGGCTGCGCGCCGCCTTCGTGATCTCGCAGGTGGCGTTGACCATGGTGCTGCTGGTGGTTTCGGCGCTGCTGATCCGCATGGTGATGCGCTACAGCCATGAAGACCTGGGCTTCAATCCGGCGCAGGTGCTCGAAGCCGATATCAATCTTTCGCCGGCGCGCTATCAGGGCCGCGATATGATCGCCGATTTCTACCAGCCTCTCTTCGACCGGGTCGCGCACATCCCCGGAGTGCGCGCGGTGGGCGCCATCAATCTGCTGCCCATCCGCGAGTGGGGATCGAACTCCGACATTCAGATTGCCGGCCAGCCGCCGAATCCGGCCAACGTCGAGATGCTGGCCGAGAACCGCTTTGTCAGCACCGGCTACTTCGATGTATTTCAAATCCCGCTGCGCGCCGGCCGCGCGTTGAGCCCCTCCTTCGATAAGCCGGAGAATACGGCGGCGACGGTGGTAGTCAATGAAAGATTCGTGAAGAAGTTCATTCCTCCGGGTCTCGATCCATCCATCCAGCGCATCCAGGATGCCGACAAGGCGGAGAATGACACCCGCATCGTGGGCGTAACGGGCAGCATCCGCCAGGACCTCTACGAGCCGCCACTGGCCGAGCGCGACTGGCTGATCAACGAACTGTCGCCCAAAAACCAGATTACGTTTCTTGCCGGAATGAATCTGGTCATTCGCGTCGAAGGCGATCCAGCGCAGGTGATTCCCACGCTGCGCAAGGCCATTCACGACATCGATCCCACGGTGCCCTTCAAGGAGCCGCTTGCGATGACGGAGATCGTCTCCCAGGAGCTCACCTTCGAGCGCATGGAGGGCTGGCTCTTCGGCATCTTCGGCGGGCTGGCGCTGGCGTTGGCGCTGGTGGGACTGTACGGCCTGGTGAGCCACGAGGTAGAGCAGGCGCGGCGCGACATCGGCGTGCGCATGGCGCTGGGCGCGACGCGCAACAGCATTCTCGCCATGGTGATGCGCCGCGTGGCGTGGATGCTGACGGCCGGAACTGCCGTGGGGCTGGTTCTCACGGTGCTGGTGAACAAAACCATCGACATGGTGATTTACTTCGAGGCGCAAAAGGAGGCGGCCGGCGTCATCGAGCTCGCCTTGTTGCTCGTGGCCGCCGGACTGATCGCCGCGCTGATTCCGGCTCTGCGCGCGGCGTCGATCGAACCGATGCAGGCGCTGCGCGAAGAATGATCGAGGGACTAAGGGACCAAGGGACTAAGGGACCGAGGGACTAAGGGACCAAGGGACCAAGGGACTGAGGGACTGAGGGACTGAGGGACTAAGGGACCTTGGGGAGAGAGATCAGAGATCAGATCGGACTGTGAACTGTGAGCTGTGAACTACGAACTGATCTCTGACCACTGACCACTGACCACTGATCACTGCCCCCTGACCCCTGTTCTCTGTTCTCTGATCTGTGAGAGAGGATTGCCATGATTTCCAAAGATGTTCGCTACGCAATCCGG
>JASHQQ010000289.1 GCA_030039035.1 Acidobacteriaceae bacterium
GAACATGTCTGTGAAATTGAACTTGCGCGCCTATGGAAACTCTTGCGCGAGGGTGACATGTTGGTGCTTTATCAACATCGAATCCGCGAGAAGAGGTGGCGCGAAGGCAAACGCAGGCAATTCGCAGAGGCGCTCGGGTTACACGATAGCGAAACCGATGGCATCGGGATCGCATTTGCAGACGAGATCGCGAACGATGTGGCATTCTATTTCGTCCAAAAGGACTCTTGAACTTGGGTTCGCGCTACAATGCTCGCATGAGCCGCACCGCCGCCGAAATCCTCGACGAAGCCCGTCAATTGCCTCTGACCGAGCAGGATTGGATCGCCCAGGAACTCTTGAACAACCAAAATGGAGAGAATGACGCGGCCTGGAAAGCAGAAGTGGAGCGCCGCGTCGCCGAAGTCGACGCCGGAACCGCTGTCACGTATTCCTGGGAAGAAGTCAAGGCGCGCTTACGTGAGCGGCTCTCGAAATGAGTGAGGAGCAAGTTCGGATTCACTCCGAAGCCCAGAAAGAGATTGACGAAGGATTTGAAGGATACTTCGCGGCAAACCCGGAGGTTGCGCAGGAGTTTCTTGCCGAAGTCGATATTTCCCTTGAAAGGATCGCGGCTGATCCGAAGATGTATCCACGATTCTCCAAAAACACGCGTCGTCGCGTCCTCGCCAAGTTTCCGTACTCCATGATCTACCGGGAAAAGGAAGATGCGATCCTGATCGTTGCCATCGCTCACGCCAAGCGCCGCCCTGGATATTGGGCAAAGCGGCTCAAGCAATAGCGTCAGAGCAGAGATCGGCTTTAGTTTTGCGGAGATGCCGGCGGCTGGGATGGGGCCGTTGAGGCGCTCAGGTTCTTCGTATCGCGCGGCACATCGCGCGCCGCAATGGTCCTGGCGTGGACCGTGTCGACTTTCCAAACAGGCCAGCCGTGGATTCGCGGGAAATAGGCGACGCCGGCGCCGAAAAGAATTCCAAACAAAGTACCCAGCGCAATGTAGAGGTAAATCCGGTTCCCTACCAGCACCCTCTTCGCGGTCCGGGCCTTGGTGACTGGCGCCTCAGTTATTGTCAGGCGCTTCCGGGGCGCAAAAGCCTGGGGGTAGCTTTGGCTGCTCGACGTCATACGAAATCAAGGCCTCTTCGATCCACGATCTTCTGTCGTGACTTAAAGACCAGTTAATCATTGGGAAGTATCCAAGGCAACGGGACTTTGGCAGGAAGGGGAAACTTTGGTGTCAACAAGGCTTCCTCCGCGGCGCTATCTTCGCAGCCGCGCGTGCAGCGCCGCTCCCGAGCCGGCCTGAACCACCGTGCAACCCGACACCGCGTCGCAGCGGTAGTGAATCCTCACGGGGAAGGCCTGCCAGGCGGCCAGATTTGCCTGCTTTTCCACGTAGAAGGACTGACCGGCGCCAGTTTCCAGGACCCCGGCTCCGGCATCGTAGCCGACCAGCACGTCGTCTCCTTCAATCACAAACGAGAGCGGTTTGGCTGCCGGGGCCGGAGTGGACCTGCGACGGGCCGCAGCGGGTCGCTCAGCGCTGGCCTGGGCTTCGGCCCGCTGTTTCAGCCTGTCTTCCTGTTCCGCGACCGAGGGGAAATCGGCTGAGAAGCTCCACATTGAAATCTTTTCATAGGAATCTTTTGAACAAGGAATCTCTCCCTGGGAGCTGATGGCCGCAATCCGCCCGTCGGGTCCCGTTTGTTCCTGAAAAATGTCCTGGCCCTTTTCCCGCTGCGCTTCCTGGGTCTGCAGGCGCAACAGATCGGCCTGCCGCGCCGATTCCAGGTCGGCCTGGCTGGGCGCATCCTTGCTGCCTTTTCCCTTTTCCTGTGGCGGCGGCAAAGGCGGCAGCCCCAGCGCAGGATCGTATTTGATCAGGACGTCCCTGGAGCAGAGAACAAAGCCCTTCGCGTCCTTCAATTGGAAAGCGATGGACAACGGGCGTGGCGGGTCGGCAATGGCCAGGGCGAAGCCCGCATTCTGCTCCGGCCCGGCCGGCTCGAACGAGATGCGGTACTGGAGCGATTTCTGCTCCCACTTGGTAAAGAGATGACCCTTCAGTCCAAAGGAATCCGATGTGACCAGGCCGAGGTCGTAAGGGCCCGAAGGGTTTCCGACCAGCCACGAGAAGAAGATCAGAATGACGCCAAACATCAGTCCGCCGAGTCCGCCGATCGCCGCAATGCGATAAAGGGGGTTCTGGATCGCGGGGGCGGCCGCTGCGGGCGCCGCCTGCAGTTGTGCATCGGCTCCCGTAGGTTCGGGATGCTCCGGCTGCGATTCGGCCGGATTGCCGCCAGGCGCGGTCTGACTGTCGATCGGCTTGGCCGCGTCGGCAAGCTGCGCTTCCGTCAGCGTGTATGGAGAGGCTTTGCCGTGCAGGGCGGTATCCGGAACGGTTTCACCCGAATCGCGAGGCTGCGGGTCCTGGGGGAGATAAAAATCCTTGATATCGAGCGGCTCTGCCGGGTCCCCGCCGCCTTGCGCGCCGGTTTCCCGCGGTGTGCGGTAGAAACTCCTCAGGTCCAGGTCGCTGCTCGTTTTGCCGGCGTTCTGCGCCTCCGCGCCGGATGCCTCGCGGTAAAAGCTCTTCAGATCCAGTCCATCGTTCGTGCCGCCGGGATCCCGCTGGTCCGCATCCGACATCAGGCCGCGCCCCTCCCCATTCGCTGATCGCGTCTTTCGACGACCTCTGGTCGTCCCGGCGAGGGACTACGCCACCGCGCCCTCACCCACCGGCGCGAAGCGTTCAGGAGGGGTTCTGCTGCCCTCGCGCCCGCTTCCGGCCAGAGGATATCGAACAGCGGATTGCATGGACGAACCCTCTGTAGCTTGTTGATAAATATTGGACCATTCCTTTTCTTCGCTGACAACCGCATTCCGCCACGCCGACCATCTGCGGTAACGGGCGGCGAGTCGCAACTGGTAACAATGCGGCGTCGCGCGTCATTACCCTTTGCCTTCCATCACGTCGCGGAGGGCGAAGCCGGTCTCCAGCCGGCTGACTCCGGGCAGGCGGGATAACTCGTTCTGGTGCAGCCGGCCGTAATCGTCGATGCCGGCCACGCGCACCACGACCATGTAGTCGTACTGTCCCGCCATCAGATGGCAGCTCACAATGCCCTTGCATCGGCGGACCGCGGCCTCGAACGCGCCGAGCATCGCCGCGGTCTGCCGTTCCAGGGTGACGCGGATAAACACGGTCATGCGCCTGCCCAGCAGCCGGTCGTCCACCATGGCGCGGTAGCCGCGAATCGCTCCAGCGGCTTCAAGAGCCTGGATGCGGCGCGAAGCGGCCGATGCCGACAGTCCCACGGCTTCGCCGACCTCATAATTCGTGGCGCGGCCGCGGCGCTCGAGATAGGCAAGAATGGCGATGTCGAGCCGGTCCATCGTCGAGCGGTCATCCAACCCTGCGCCAGTTTCTTGCACAAACAGGCTTTTCTGTTCACGTTTCGTTCCCATTTGGTCGTTTTACCACGAAGTTTGCACACATTGGAAGCGCTTTGCGCCGTACGATTCCTGCGGATCGGAATCGCGTGGGCGCAGCGCCGCAAGCTCAGGAACGTAATTGCGGCCGCTCTACGGCACAAACGAGACAAGGAGCCGGCCATGAATATCGGAGTTCCCAGGGAGATCAAGGACCACGAGGCACGCGTAGGCGTAACTCCGGCGGGCGTGAAGGCGCTCACCGAGGCGGGACATATGGTGCGCGTGGAAGCCTATGCCGGAGCGCAGTCCAGCTTTACCGACGAGGAGTACAAGCGCGCGGGGGCGGAGATCGTACGCGAACCTGCGGATGTGTGGGCCAGCTCTGAAATCGTCGCGAAGGTCAAGGAGCCGATCGAAACGGAGTACGGGTTTTTCCGCGACGGGCTGGTGCTCTTCACGTATCTTCATCTGGCGCCGGTGCCCGAGCTCACCGACCGCCTTCTCCAATCGAAAATGATCGGCATTGCGTACGAAACGGTTCGCGACCGCCAGGGGACCTTGCCGCTGCTGACGCCCATGAGCGAAGTGGCGGGCCGCATGAGCGTGCAGGTAGGCGCGACCTATCTCGAAAAAGAACGTGGCGGGCGCGGGATTCTTCTGGGCGGCGTGCCTGGAGTCGCGCCGGCCAACGTGACCATCATCGGCGGCGGCATCGTGGGCACCAACGCTGCCAAGGTCGCACTTGGATTCGGCGCCAAGGTGACATTAATCGATGTCAACCTGAATCGCTTGCGCGATCTCGACGATATCTTTGGCGGGCGGTTGTACACGCTGGCTTCGAACAGCTATAACCTGGCGCATTCGACGCAGGAAGCCGACCTGGTCATCGGCGGCGTGCTTATTCCCGGCGCCACGGCGCCCAAATTGGTAACGCGCGCCATGGTGTCGCGGATGAAGCCGGGCGCGGTGATCGTAGACGTGGCCATCGACCAGGGCGGCTGCGTGGAGACGGCGCGGCCCACGTCGCATTCGGATCCGAGTTACAAGGTCGACGGCGTTGTGCACTATTGCGTGACGAATATGCCCGGCGCGGTGCCGCATACTTCCACGCTGGCGCTGACCAATTCGACGTTTCCCTACCTGATGCGCATGGCCAACCAGGGTGTTCGCGAGGCGCTGCGCCAGGACCCGGGTCTGGCCGAAGGATTGAATACCTGGCTCGGCACGCTGGCGCATCGCGGAGTGGCCGAGAGCCAGCAGCGCGACTGGACCGCGGCAGCCAGCCTGCTGGCTTGACCACCTTCGGCTGTCCCAGGCCCGAATTCCCGAACCTGGGACACCCAATCATCGTCCAGGAGCCGTTCCGCGTGATTTGAACCTTCCCCCCCGCTACTTGCTCTTGAACTTTGCAATGGCTACGGGGCTCTGTGCGTTCTCAGGCCCGATGGCGATAGCCTCGATCGTTTCGGACTTGCTTACCGTGATGGCTTTCGAGTACCTGGGCGACTTTGCCGTCGGCACTTGACCGTTCGTCGTGTAATAGATGGCCGCGCCCCTTGTTGCATCCGTGATCGCGACCGACGTGGCGTTGGTAAACGTGCCACCCTTCGGCTCAATGACCGGCATCGCCGCCCGGATGGCATAAGCGGCTTCGGCGATGGCGCTGTTGGCATGGCTCCTGGCGATGGCGATGGCTTTGAGTGTCTCGTTTTCAGAGACGGTAATGGCGCCGGTGTATTTGGTCGAAGACTTGGACGGAGTCGCACCGTTGGTGGTGTAGTAAATCGTTGCGCCCGCTGTCGCGTCCGTGACCTTTACCGTTTGCGCTGTGGCATAGGTGCCGGCCGCAATCGAGAAGACTGGCGTGGCGGTCGCCTCTTCGATGGTGAATTTGGCGCTGGCCACGGGGCTGTTGCCGTAGCCGATCGCCATCGCCATGGCTTTCACGGTCTCGCTTTCGATCACCTTGAACGGCCCCGCATAGCGGGGAGAGGCCGGCGTGGGAGACTTCCCGTTGGTGGCGTAGACAATGGTCACGCCCGGCGTAGGATCGGTGATGATGACTCCCTGCGCAATGCCATAGGTTCCGCCATCGGGAAAGATCACCGGTTTGGCGACCTGAATCATGTAGGCTCCTGTTGCTTGCTGGCTGATCGCGTATCCGGGCGCCTGGGCGATGGCGAGAATCGTCTCGTTCTTCGTTACCGGGATTGGAGTTTTATAAACGGCGGAAGAGGTCGTAGGCGGCAGGCCATTGGTCGTGTAATAAATGACCGCGTCCGGTGTCGCGTCGGTGATCGTCACTTTCTGCGGCACGCCATACGTGCCGGGCTTCGGGTCGAAGGCCGGCGTCGCCGTGGGCGGGAGCGTGATGGTGTAGACAGCCGTCGCGACGTCGCTCGGGCTATAACCGCTGGCTACGGCGATCGCTTCGATGGTCTCTTTCGATGAAACCTCGATGGCGGAGGTGTACTTCGCCGACGACGTCGTCGGTGTCGTTCCGTTGGTGGTGTAGTAGATCCTCGCGCCCGGCGTGGAATCGCTGATCTCCACTTCCTGCACCGAAGGGTAATCACCCGCGGGCGGCGAGAAAGTTGGCGCGGCCGCAGCCGGCTGCGACGAGTATTCGTAAACGGTTCCCAGGCCGCTGGCGCCGCCTGCCTGCGTGGTGCCGTAGAGGTTGCCTTTGCTGTCGAAGATGACCCCGCCGCTGGGATCGTATCCGTCGCCGGTATCGCCGAAGAAATGGAGGATGTGCTCGGTCCAGTTTCCGCCCGCCTGGGATGGCGGAGAGAGCTCGTACAGCGATCCTCCCCCGAAGGGTTCGATCCCGCCAGCGGTGTACGGTCCGCCCGCCTCGGTGGTGCCGTAGAGATTCCCCTTCGCGTCGAAAACCACGCCCGAAGCCGGCTGGCCTCCTTCCGTCGTTGAGTCGAAAGCGAAGCCGTGCAGGATGGTCTCCGTCCAGCTTCCGCCGGAAGTGGCCGGCGGAGACAGTTCGAAGACAATCCCCAGGCCTGACGGTCCTCCGCCCGAGCAGGTGCCATAGAGGTTGCCCTTTGCATCGAAGATGACGCCCGCCAGCGGAGAACTTCCGTCGCCCTGGCCGCCGAAGCTCCAGATCACGTTCTCCGTCCAGGCGCCTCCCGACGAAGGTGAGAGGTCGAAGACCATTCCCGAGCCGTGCGCGCCGCCTTGGCTGGCGACGCCGTAGACATTCCCCTTCGAGTCGAAGATCAGGTCGCCGACGGCGGCCATCCCCGTGGTCTCCGAATCGAAGGTAAACAGGTCCTGGTCGGTCCAGTCTCCGCCCGTCGATGATGGAGGCGACAGCTCGAAGAAGTATTCCGAAGTGCCGTAAAGATTGCCCTGGCTATCGAAGACGAGTCCGCCCAGGGAATCCTCGTT
>JASHQQ010000290.1 GCA_030039035.1 Acidobacteriaceae bacterium
CAGCGTTCAGGCAGCCCTTGGCGCCTCCCCATCGGGCGAAGAGCAATACGGCCTCCGCGTGCTTTTGACGCCCCCGTCCGCCTCTGCTACCTTGGTAGGGGACAATCTTGCCCCTCGACACTCCTCAGTAGCTCAATGGCAGAGCATTCGGCTGTTAACCGAAGGGTTGTAGGTTCGAGTCCTACCTGAGGAGCCAATGTTTGCAATCAGTTAGGGCGCGTGGCTTCCGCCTCCTTTTCCAGTACCGGGGACTTTACCAAGGAGCCCGTTTCAGTTCCGGCTCCGCTGATGCACTCGACTGCTCCCCGCAATTCATTCAGCGAGAAGTGGCCGTACCGGGCCGCCATGCGCACCATTGTGGCCGTGCTCCAGCCTACAATCTTCGCAACCTTCGCTATGGGGACTCCGGCGTTCAGCATCCGCGAAACTGCCGTGTGTCTGAGGTCGTGGAAACGGCAGGCGAGCGGCTCTAGCCTTTCGGCCTGCGCTGCGCCTCCCTCTGTCTCTTCCTCTTCGTCCTTCGCTGCGAGGATCTTCGCAGCTCGCAGCCGGGCCGCTTCCCACGCTTCCTTTATGTCTCCGATGGGCTTGCACGGGTCAACGTGGTAAGCCTTGGGACTGAACACGTCGCCCCCGGCGCCATACCGCTCGGCAGGGAAAACGTAGTGCTCCGGCTTGCGCTCGGGGAAGTGAGTCGCCCAGAAATTGAGCGATGCGAATGCCCGCTGGCTCAGTGGAATGACGCGCCCGGTTCCTGCGGCCGTCTTGTCCTTGCCCCATTTCAGGCAGCGGTTCTCAAAATCGATGTTGCCCCACTGAAGCGTGCGGATCGTTCCATACCGTGCTCCCGTCTCAATGGCCAACGTGACGAATGGGACCAGGGAACGTGAACGCGACTGCGCGCAACCTTTCAGCAGTGCAGATTCCTCCTCCAAGCTGATCGCGCGCCCGATGTCATCGTGAGTCGTAAGCATCGTCACTTCCGGCTGGAGACGTGCCCACTGGCCGGCCCGCTTAAGAATGGCCCGGAGCGTTCCGATTTCGAGATTCACGGTCTTGGGGGAGGCATCTTCGCCGATGCGTTTTTGCTGATAGCGCGCGATGTCGCGAGCTTCGATGTCACATATCAGCTTGCGACCGAGTTCCGGAAGTACATGCGCCAGGTTCGACTTCTCGATCTGGACCGACCGCGGCGCAAGGGAAGCTTTCTTCATCTCCAGCCATTCATCGGCCGCGACGGACAGCAGCCGCGGCGCCTGAGCCTTCCTGATGCCGGCCGCGCCTTCCTCGAGCGCGCGCCGACGCTTGTCCTCGATTTTTAGAGCGAGGGTCTTGGACCGTGTTCCCGTGCTCTCGCGAATGCGCTGCCCGTGGAAGATGAAATCCATGGTCCAGACTTTGCTGCCCTTATACCGGAAAACAGACATTGAAAAATCTCCTTAAAGTCTTTAGCTCTGGAAGGCCCGTCTATCGGGCTCTTCTATCTTTCCGTGCTTTCTCTGGCTTTGCGCTCTCCCGGTATGCGCGCTGGGCCTCGGCATGCGCGCAGCGACGTGTACAGTACTTCCGGTCGTGCTCACTTTCGAGTTTGAACGGCCTCTTGCACTTATCCCTGGAGCAAGTGCGAAATTGTGAGCGGCTCAGGTGGTCGAGCGTGATCGTCGCGGCAATCGCCCCACGGCAGCTCTCCAAGGTGGTAAGAGAATCGGCAGTGACAAAGAAGTAGGGCTTCTGTGACCGTTGCACGATCAATATCGTTCTTTCGGGGTGACTCAACCATTGTTTCTGCTGTTCCTGCGCCGCGCAAAGGGCGTTGCGGAACTTCGCTTGCTCGTGTTGAATCCAGTGCGGGAAGATGCACGGGGTCTCTTTTTTGTCCAACACTCCAATCCGCTCACTCTGAGAGATCGCGAGATTGTTTGAATCCCATCGTCCCCACTTGCGCGCGAAATCTGTGAGCTGATCCAGATCGCAGCTCAAACCAAAGAACTCGTCCCGCATTTCATACGGATCGGCCAACTCATTGCTTGGGCGTCCTGAGGATGTGGCCAGGAGAATCGGAAATGAATCTCGCTTCTCCCACTCCGGGATGGCAGCATTCCGATCGAGCTTGCTACACCTCTTTGCCAAGTGCGGAGGGAGTCGGTCAACGTTAACTGAAGTGAACGCGGCTTCTTTGCCCAACCGCGGCCAAAGACGTAGAGCCACGCCCGTATATGGGCGGCTGGATTTCCTGAACCAAGCGCGTGGATCGATGCCCCCGCGGTGCTCCTTTTCCCAGCCCGAAATTGTCGCATCGTACACGATCCAGTCCATCTTTCTTGGCCTGAATTCCAGGGCAACTGTTAACTGAAATGTACGTGACACCATTGTTGTCATGTTTGTATCACCCAACCGTATTATATTTGGAACTTGCAGGTGCATTGTCAAGCAGAAATTTGCGTTACCAGATGACGGCACAGCAACCACATCACGTTAATGGAGATAACACGATGCCAGCAAAGATGCTGACCGTTCAGGAGACGGCCGACCAACTCGGCTTATCCGTGCGGACGATTTGGGGGTGGATTTACGAGCGTCGGCTTGAAGTGGTCCGCCTTGGACGCGCTGTTCGCATCAAACAGAGCTCGCTCGACCAGCTAATCGAACAGGGGACAACGCCCGCGAAGAGTGATAGATGACCGCAGAGGCCTTCGCAGCTCGGTGCAAGCGCGCCTCATGGGTACGCACAAATGGATGGCGCGGTGCCGGCACATAATGATCGCTCGCCTAGTGTCAGCATTCGCGGGGGCGCCGATGGCCGAGAGATCGCCTCCGCATCGGACTTGAACAGTACAGGATTGGCATCGCCCTTATGGGAACGGAGCGTACCATCTATGCCAGTTAATATTGGCCCATTCACGCAAATACCCAGCAAGTTCTTCAGCAGCGGCGTAGCGTCAAGCCTCGGCCATCCCGCAAGCCTGGTCTTGCTTGCCTTATGCGAACATGCCAATCGGCACGAGGCCAACAGATTCAAGGCTTCAGACAAGGCGCTTGCCTCCGAGACTGGCTACGGGTCGCGTACGATTTGCGACGCCAGAAAAAGGCTTGTCGAGCACGGGCTCATTTCTTGCTCAAGAGAAAATGGGGAGAGCCATGTCTACGAGCTTCGGGCCTATTCGTTCAGTTGGGCGCCCCTTGAGAAAAGGGGCCGACAGAAGCGAAAACCAAGGGCGCTCTTCGCCACGCGCTCGGCCGGACCGTAGCAAATTTTGCTGCACCCGTGTCTGGCCCACCCTAGCAGAATTTGCTGAACACCGTAGCAAACTTTGCTGATCCGGCTAGGAGCTTCCAATAAGGATGTTCTTGTTCTTGGTGGGGTTTTCGCGGAATGTGTGGGCCATTGATGGGTCGCCGCACGCACACCACTGCTCGAACGGGCGGAACTGACGAGCAACAAGAGATGAACTCTAGATGCAACGCGAAAACAACGGCGGGGAAACGTTGCCGAGCCGCAGCGGTGAAGGGTGGGCTTTGCAGTCTTCACGCTGACCCCCAGATCGCCGTCGAGATGGGGCGCAAGAGTGGCCAGGCGCGGCGGACCAAGGATCTGCTGGCTCAAGAGCACGCTGAATTGTCTCCACCGGGGACGGCTCAGGAAGTGCGTGTAGCACTTGGTGGGTTTATCTCGGACGTGAGGGGTCGGCGCCTCGATCCGAAGGTGGCTGGAACCCTGGGCTACTTGTCGAACGTCCTTTTGAAATCGATCGAGGTTTCCGACATCGAGACGAGACTGGCCGCCATCGAGAGCGTTCTCGGGACTGGTGAAGTGAAGGAGCAATCCAAGAGGTGACGTCGAAGCGAAGAATTGTCAAGATCGAAGCGTCCTTGGACGGCAAGACGAAGTTCTTGCTCTGGCTACATCGCGCCAAGGCGGCCGGGGGATTCGAGGCCTATTGGGAAAAGGAACTGAAGGGCCCACTGGTGCCATTCGAGTGGTTCGATGATGAGGGGGCATTTCTCCTCTTTCGGCTCGTCAATGACGTGAACTTCACGATCCTGAAAAGTGCCGAAACAAATCGGAATCTGCGTTCCCTTGCGCATTGTGCGTTGGATGGGGTTGTCAGGCAGATCAGCCGGCCGGATGAGTGGGGTGCTCTGCTGCCGAATTGCCCGATTCCTGAGATCGCGACGCTCGCTGGCATGTACGTCTGCGCCAATTCAAAGCGCTTCTGGACGAGGCTCTGTCGTTGGTGTCTGCAATCGGCGTGATCTCCGAGACCCAGTTTGGTGGCGAAGACATTCTGTTCGCCGATACGCGAGCCGTCCTGGAGGCTGAAACCGCCAATCTACAGGTGACCACTGAAATATGCCGACACCTCGCCGTATGGCTCAATGCCGAACCGATCGTGGCCGACGAATTCACTCCAGGACACCCGATGGTCGATGCCAAGGCCCAGGAGATTGTTCGCATCTCGCGGGCCGAGGCACTGGTCAGCAGCAGCGATCTTCGGAGATTCAAGGAGGCTCTCCAGGCGGCGTCTCCGGCATTGGAGGAAGGTGGCTGCCGATGAAAGCGAGTGGCATCGTCCCGGCACTGACGGTGCAGCGGACGACACGGGAATTTACATTAACCCTGCTTTCTGCACGGCGGCCTTGTCCGCTCCGAGGGAGCTGGCGGCTCCGGCCGTTTGGCGACCTCTTTGATGACTGCCACCCTAGGAAGACGGTTCCAGCTCTGACGATGCGCCGAGCGGCACGGGAATTTGCATTTACCGCTTTCTGCACGGTGGCCTGTGCCTGCGAGTCCGCGGAGAAGCTAAAGGCTAGACGGAGGCCGAGCAGGATGTTCGCTCCTCGGGTCGGGGCACAATCCATATCCAGCTCGCCGTCGGCATTCGCACTCGGTCCCAGGATCCACAATTGGCGTTCGCGCGGCGCTAATCGCGCACCTCTCCAGGAGCGCTAAAATAGGGCATTCCCCCTGAAAGCCCAAATACCTCGACGCCTGGAAGACGATCTCTTCGCCCCAAATCCGGCGCGCTCCAGTACAACGTCAAGTACAGGGCTGGGGCTTTGTGCAATCGTGTTGCGGCGCGCCACTTCGCCGGCGTCGATCCGAAGCAGATTGAGTGGGCTTGGATCGTCGAAAAGAAGAGATATGCGAGTCCGAGGGAAGTCGCCGATCTCTGCAAGGGAAAGGCGTGAATCAAGACATTGCTCCCCGGTGAACCGTCCGGATGGCCCAACTCACCGAGACTCCGTCAACGATTGATTTGGCCTGCCTGTTATCGACAACAACGGACAACCAGACGCATTTGTCAGGCTAGGCCGTTACACGGCAATTTGCCAAACACACAGATCAATCTGAATAGGTCGATGAGCGCTTTGCCATGGAGTCAACATTGGACAGCGAACACCGCGACACTCCGGATCTCCAAATTGAGAGAGAGACAACAGTCGCGATGACGCAATATTTAGTAAGCCGGTGGTACTCCTGTCCTCTGAACGATCGAGCGATAGCGGGGATCGGCGTGGAGGAAGTCGTAAGCGGGATCTTGCTGGATCCAAAGAATGTCCGTGGAATGCTGCCGGTAGCCTTCCTCGAGCAAAGCAAGCGTCCGCTCTTTGTCACCAAGTTGCGCATA